>JBFIHV010000036.1:0-13160 GCA_041601595.1 Amylibacter sp.
GCGATGACGGAAACGATGAGGCCGACGGTAACGGTGTTGTAAAAACCCTGCCAGACGAACGGATCGTTCCAGATCAGGCTGTACCATTCGGTGGAAAATCCGCCAAGCGGAAGCGATGGAAACCGGTCCGAATTCAGCGAGAATACGAAACTTCCGGCGATCGGCGCGAAGATAAAGATCAAAATGAGAGCGAGCTGAAGCCGCAAGAGCGTTTCGATCAGGGGATTTTTTTGTCCTGTCATTTGCCGCGCTCCCTATAAGCATATGATATTGCGCCAAACGCCACCACCAGCAATGTGACGATCATGGTGATAGCAACCACAGCGGCGCGCGGCCACTGCTGGCCCGATTTCGTAATATCGGTCACCATTATCGACAGCGTCGGAGGATTGCCGCCACCGAGATACAGCGGGCTGACGAAGTCACCGAAAGAAAGGATAAATGCGAAAAGCGCCGCCACGACCAACCCGACCTTGGCGGAAGGAATAATCACCTCGAATACCGTTTTGATCCTTCCACACCGCAAGTTATGAGCGGCCTCGATCAGGTCACGGTTGACGAAGTTCAAGCTGAAGACCTGAAGCAGGATCACCAACGGCAAACAAAGGGTCAGCAATCCTACCAGAAGGCCAAAGGTGTTGTTCAGCAACTGAAAGGGTCCCAATCCGATGTACCCGAACAACGCATTGACAATACCGGCATCCGACAAGAACACCTGAAGGGAATAAACCCGGACCAGGTAGCTCGTGAAAAAGGGTATGACGAGAATGAAAATCAGCCATCTCTTGGCTGTGTCGGAAAGTTTGAATGCAATCGTGTAAGCCGCGGGAAATGCGATGATACTGACAAGGGCCGCATTGACAGTGGCCAGCATCACTGTCCGGCCATAGGCCGACCAGAAGACCTCTCTGCCGTAAATTCTGGTCCAGTTCGCAAAGCTGAAATCCGGGTTCATCTGAAAGTTGCGGACCGTCCAGAAACTGATCGCAACCAGAAACACGAGCGGAAACAGGAAGAATGCAAGCTGCCAGATCAGCAAGGGCAGCGCAAATGTCAAACCATAGAGTGTTACGCGCTTCTTCACGTCATTCCTCCTTTTAACGCCGGTGGTCCCGATCGCCTGCCACCCGGCAAAAGCGGGTGACAGGGTTTACTTCAAATCCTATGCGCCCTTGTAGTCGGACCAGAAATCGTTCCAGTCCTCAAGGCTTTGCTGGATCGGCCACTGGCGGTATTGGATTTTTCCGCTGCGGATCAGATCCATGGCGTTGCCGGCGCCCGGCACCATGCCTTGACGCTCCGCTTCCGCCGGATTGTCGGCCTGCAGAACTTCCCAGCCTTTTTTGCTGGGGACAAGCGCCGGATAGGCCGCCATGTCTGCGGATCTGGCCTGCCCTTCAGGCGAGGTGATGTACTGAATCCATTTTTTGGCCAGATCGTGGTTTTGCGTCCCCTTGCCAATCGAGAAACACTCAGACCATTGCAGCCCGCCCTCTTCGGGGATCGCTGTGCGCACTGGCGCACCGTTCTTCTCCAGAACACCGGTAATCCAGTCCCCGATCCCGGAAAACGCGGTCATCTGCCCGTTTTTCAGTGACGAGAACGTCCCGCCGTAATCGAAGAAGCCGCCGACCTGCGGACGTAGCGACATCGTCACGTCCTGAACTTTGTCCCAGGCCGCTTCGTCTATGTCGTAAGGGGCCGGGTTTCCGGCGTACAGGCTCATCTGGCCGAGGTTGGGCAGGTGCCAGTCGAATTGCCCCAGCTTGCCTTTCAGGCGGTCGTCCCAAAAGATGCCATAGCTCGCGACATCCTTTTCGCTCAGCGCATCGGTGTTGTAGGATATGCCCAGGAAGCCGAAACGGGTGATGACCGAGAACAGCTCCCCATCCTTCCAGTTGCCCGGAAACTGCTGGAACTCCGGAAAATAGTCGTCGAAATGATAATCCTCCGGATCCAGCTTTTCGACGTAACCGGCCGCATTCAGCGACTGAACGTATTCCGCGTCTGACAGGATGATGTCGTAGGTTCCCGGGGGCGACTGGGAAATCAGGCCCAGCATGTTGTCACCGCCGGTATAGTATTTCGGCACAAACTTGACGTTGTTGGCTTCCTCGAAAGCGCCGACGATGTCGGGTTCCGCGTGGCCGTACCATGCCAGCATTGTCAGTTGGCGGGTCTCTGCGGCGGCCCGCAAGGACAGGAACGGCATGCTGAGCGCTACGCCCGCAGTCGTCTTCAGCAGATTCCGTCTCGTGTAATTTGTCATTTTAGTTATCTCCCTTGGGATAGTTATATTACGTGAAACATCGGCGAGATGTCAGTTCCCTGCTTTGACGAACCGGCCTGTTCCCCGGATTTGCGGCGCGTCGGGTTTCACGCCGTTTCCACCCGGCTGTGCTGCCGTTCGGTTGCAGCGAAGAATTCGTTTCTCAGGGCCCCGACGATCCCGCGTGTGCAGCAGTCGAGCAGGATTTCACCTTTTTCAACGCTTGCGTCCTTCGGCGAGGACAGCGTGCCCGATGGGGGGGTCCATTCCGGTTTCACCGGATAGACGTCATAGGGCGGAAATTTCGCCGGGGGATGATCGATCGCGTCCTGCAGGCGCACGAGGTGCGGATAGAGCTTGAGCATCAGCGAGGTTTCCAGAACGCCGCCATGTTCAATGTCCCATCCGCCGAACCCGTCCGGGTAGAGCTTCTCGATCGAGACGTCGTCTACGAAGTCCCAATAGGACAGGACGACGACCTTGACGTCCGAGATTCCGTCCCAGCGCAATTCCCGCAGCGCTAGATCGACGCCCTCGGTGATAAACCAGGAATTCTCGAAATGGCCGTTTACCAGGCAGATATTGCGAACTCCGTCGGTGGCGAAAGCCCGGATCACGTCGCGGAGCGCAGATACCAGAGTCGCGCCGTCCAGGCTGGTAGAGCCGGGGATATGATTGCCGCCGCCCGATTTCTGATGTGACTTGTACCCATAGGTGAATGGCGGGGCAACCAGCGCCCCGACCTGCAGCGCAACGCGGCGGGCGAATTCCGTCGGCAACAACACGTCTACATGCATCGGCATATGATGTCCGTGCTGCTCCATGGAGCCTACAGGTATCAGGATGGGCGTTTGGCCACCCTGAATTCTGTCCCGATAGGCCGGCCAGGGTAATTCCGCTGCAAATGCTGTATCTGACGCCATTTCTGATTTCCGTCTGTTCTCAGTCACTGACAACAACACTATCCTTGACACAGGCATTATGAAAATTTATTTTTTGAATGTTTACATAAGGAATGCTGATGCAGAATAGAATCGTAAATTTTCAGACGGATTTGCTGCGAACCTTCGTTACTGTGGTCGACTTGGGAAGCTTCACCTTGGCTGGAAACGCCCTCGGCCGGACTCAGCCTGCCATATCGCTTCAGATACGCAGACTGGAAGACCTGACGGAGTCGCCGCTGTTTGTCCAGAAGGGCAAGAAACTGGAACTGACGCCGAGCGGTCATTCGCTGCTCAGCTATGCCCGCGAGATACTGCTGCTTAATGATACGGCCGCGGCCCACCTGATCAAGTCCCGAATGGCCGACACACTTCGCATCGGTCTTCCGATCGACTATTCGGTCAATTTCTTCCAGTCGGTGATCAGCGAGTTTATCGCAAATCACAAGGAGGTTGACGTCCAGGTCACCTGCGAGTGGAGCAACTCTTTGATGAAAAAGCTGGGTTCGGACGAACTCGACTTCGCAATCGCGATGACAGAAACGGTTCCGACGCCGTATATGTCCAGTTACTGGGCGGAACGTCCGGTTTGGGCCAGCGCTCAGGAATTCCAGATCGATCCGGACAGGCCGGTGCCGCTGGTCGTGCACCCCGCCGGATGCGCCTACAGGGCCAGAATGATACAAACATTGGAAGCGTCCAAACGTCGTTGGCGGGTTGCCTTCGAAAGCCCGGGCATCAACGCTCTTCAAAACGCCGTACTGAGCGGAATGGGTGTGAGCGCCCTGACCCGGAAAACCCTGTTGCGCGGCATGCGGCAGTTGTCCCAGCACGAGGGCTTCGCACCATTGGAAGAGATCAAAGTCGGCCTGTTCTATAAGCATACGAAGCTCAATGATTCCGCCCTGTCGCTGATTGAACACCTGACAACAGGGTTGAAGAGCTTCAAGACAATCCAACTGGACGCGTGAGTCGGGCATTATCAGACAAAAACCGACTTGAGGCGGCAGGGCGGTCGGCTAGCCATTTCGGATGAGAAGACACAGTCCATTCTGTTATTTCAAAACATCTTCTAAAGTCATCCGCCCAGCGGTGATGCTGGATATCCGGTTCCCTCTCTCGCTTCGAAATATCGAGGACCTTCTGCATGAACGCTAAATCGACGTGAGCCACGAAACCATCCGTTTTTGGTGGGATAGGATTGGCCCGATGTTTGCCGCTGAAATCCGCAAGAGACGGGTAGATCGAATGCGGTCTGGGACCCATTGGCAATGGCAACTGGGCGAGGTCTTCGTGAAGATTATCGGCGAAGGCACTACCTCTGGCGGGCCGTGGATCATGAAGGTGAGGTGCTGGAGCCCTTCGTAACGAAGCGTCGGGACCGCAGAGCAGCGTTGAAATTCCTAAAGAAATCAATGAGGCGACACGGCCAACCTCAGATAATCGTGACGGACAGGCTGCGCTCATACGGCGCAGCTATGAAAGAAACGGGCAACGCCAAAAGACAAAACACGGGCCGATGGCTGAACAACCGGGCCGAGAATTCACACCTGCCGTTTCGAAGGCGAGAACGGGCCATGCTTCGGTTCCGGCGCGTGCCAAGTTTGCAGAAATTCGTCGCCGTCCATGCCTCCGTCCACAATCATTTCAATTTGGAACGCCTTCTCTAAAGCAGAGCCGCATTCAAGCTCAGCCGCAGCGCCGCATTTTCCAGGTGGCGTCCTTAAGGTGCGGCCCGAATTTGCCGCGATCGGCAGCTCCGGGACTGGGCCGCCTTATCCCGATATCCGAGATTTTGCCAAGCAAGCTCGAAAAGGAGGGCTGATTTCCACTCTATGACAGCTTTCAAACGCCGCCGCGAAGCCGGCCTAGGTCGTTTGACCGAGGCAGCCCCGACCGGAGGTCTAACCCGTCAGTCCGAATGGAATTCCTCCCCGATTGCGAGCATAACCGGTTCATCGAAAACGACTTCACCGGCAATCTGAACCTCCAAAGTCAATGCCATTCACGACAAACCCAACAAATCCCTGCGGGGATCAGGAGAACACCAATGAAAAAGATTTTTGCACGTTTTATGGAAGACAAATCCGGCGCAACCGCAATCGAGTATGGCCTGATCGCCGCTCTGGTTTCCGTCGTGATCATCACCGCCGTCACGCTGATGGGCGGCAACCTGACTGCGACCTTCGACTCGATCGCCACAGCGCTCGGCGGCGTTTGATCGCTGACCTCGGACCCCTCCGGCCCGAGACGTCCGCACAGGTTTAAACTAAACGGAGGGGCGACTCTCCGTTTGGCTTTTCTGGACATGCAAACCCCACAAAAAGAACACCCTTGCTTTGGAGTATTCCAGTAATGACGATTGCATTCTTTGCCACAATCATAGCGATCACTTTCTTCTCGCTCGCGATGATCTACGCAGCGGTGATGGATGTCCTGACGATGAAGATCGGCAATGAGCTGATCCTTTTTCTACTGTTCACTTGCGCAGTTTTCGCACCGTTCGCAGGATTTAGCCTCGCACAAATCGGCTTCGGACTCATCGCGGCACTTCTGGTCTTCTTCTTTAGCGTTGCCTTCTTCGTAATGGGCTGGATCGGCGGAGGTGATGGAAAACTCGCCAGCGTGACAGCCTTGTGGATGGGTGTCGGCAATACATTCCAATATCTGACTTATGTCGCCCTGTTTGGGGGCATCCTGACACTGGGCCTGCTCATGTTCCGCAGTCTGAATTTGCCGCATGCATTGAAGGACACGCTTTGGGTCGCGCGGCTGCATTCCGCCAATTCCGGGGTGCCTTACGGTGCTGCCTTGGGGCTAGCGGGCCTGTTCGCCATCAAAGACACGGCCTGGTTCGCAAGTCTCATCTAGTCCGTGCGCAAAAAGAAACCCTCGATACCTCCATGCCTCGGCATGCGCCCGGATCGGATAAAACATAGAGGATAAAAAAATGTATCGTGCCATATTATTCAGCGTCGCATTGTGCGCGGGTGGCGTCGCCGGCTGGCTTGCTCTTGCCACCCCGCCACGGGCGGCCCTGTCAGTCGGTGCAGCGCAAGAGATCAGGAAAATCGACGTTCTTGTGGCCGTCGAAGATATTGAACAGGGCAGCGTCCTGCAGGGAACAGACATGCGGTGGCAATCATGGCCCCTGGATGCGGTTCAACCTTACTTCATCACGCGCTCTGCACAATCCGAGGCAATCACCGAATTGACCGGATCAATCCTGCGCAGCCCGATCTATGCCGGTGAATTCATACATGCGGGGAAAATCGCTCCGGCAGGATCGGGGTTCCTGTCGGCGGTATTGTCTTCGGGACGCAGAGCCGTCGCGGTGCGCGTTTCGGCTGAAAGCAGCGCCGGCGGCTTTATCCGGCCGAACGACCGGGTTGACGTTCTGCACACCGTGGCCTGCAAGTCGGAGGAAGCGTGCCGGTCGGGCAATGAAGTTCATACGATCCTGAAGGCCGTGCGGGTTCTGGCGATTGACCAGATCGGCATGCGTGACGACGCCGATACAGTCTCTGTCGGCAAGACGGCAACCGTCGAACTGGAGCCGTGGCAGGCCGAAGCGATCATTGGCGCACAGGCGTCGGGCACTCTGACGCTGGTTCTGCGGCCGGCCACCGAGGCAGCCATCGAAACCATCTGGCAAGTCGAAGAGCCAAAGCACGCAGAACAGAAGCCGAAAGAGCAAGAAACTGAAAGCCGTGTGGTACGCGTACGGCGCGCCGGGGTGCTTGAAACCGTGACAATCCAGTGACCGGGAGGCGTGGCGCTTTTGGCACGCACAATTGAAACTTCGAAGAGGACTCGAGAAATGACGAAAATATCCTTCGACATGGTCGTCCAAAACAATATGGGCGTCGGTATCACAGGAGCCTTGTGGCGCAACGAGGACCTCGAGATGGGGCGTGTCCCCTGCATTGCGATGCATGCCTTTTGCGATACACCCGAGACCGCGTCAGCAATCGAGATCGCCGCCACTGACAGGCGCATGTCGCGTGCCACGGTCAACGTCATGGCGGGCGGCATTCCTGCGGCCGTCAGGTTTTATCAGAAGACGCCGACGCCGGATCTGATCGTAATCGAGTCGAAGGAACCGCCGGATAGGCTTTTGCAGCAACTCGATGCGCTGGCAGCAGTCTGCGACGCCTCCAGCAAAATCGTGGTTATCGGTGCTTCCAATGACATTCGTCTGTACCGCGAGCTGGTGAACCGTGACGTAAGCGAATACATACTGGCCCCTGTTGAACCCTTGTCGGTTATTGCTACCGTTTCGCGCATCTATCGTAGTACCAATGCGACGCAACTCGGAAAAGTATACGCATTCGTTGGCGCCAAGGGCGGAGTCGGTTCTTCGACAGTTGCCCACAATATAGCCTGGAGCATCGGCCAGCGTTTCGACACGGCTGTGCTGCTGATCGACATGGACTTGGCATTCGGCACGGTGGGTCTGAATTTCGATTGCGATCCGACAAAAGGCATTGCCGACGTGGTCGGAAATCCCGACCGTCTCGACGAAGCTATGTTTGAGCGGCTGCTGACAAAATGCGGCAACCACCTGAACCTTCTCACCGCACCTTTGGCGCTGGACAAATCCTATGATTTCGACGAGGGGGCCTTTGAACAAATGCTCGATATTGCACGGTCGAATTTTCCTTATGTAGTTCTGGACGTGCCGCACCTGTGGACCGCATGGGCGAAAAAGACATTGTTCATGGCCGATGAGTTGGTGATCACCGCCATGCCCGACCTGCCCAATCTGACCGGAGCCAAACATCTGGTCGATACGTTCAAACTGTTGCGTCCTCTGGATGCGGCGCCAAAAGTTGTACTCAATCAGGTGGGCGTCGCGAAACGGCCGGAAATCAAACCGAAGAAATTTGCCGAAGCGTTGCAGTTGGAGCCGATCATGTCTATTGCATCCGACCCGAAGCTTTTTGGCCAAGCCGAAAATGTCGGGAAAATCGTCTGCGAGTCCTCCGCCAAGAGTAAGGCGGCAAAGGGTTTCAGTGAATTGGCCCAGAAAATTACCGGCCGAAAGGAATTGAAGCCGGCCCGGTCAGGTGGCTTGTCTTCGCTGTTCGGGCGCGCCGGTTCCGGACAAAGAGAAAAAGAGAAACAGGACGGACCACGCGATGCCGCCTGATCCTGCCGATCGTCGCCGTAAAACGGATGCAAACCCGGATCGCAACAGTGGCGCGAGCCTACTGAAACGGCTGGCGGCGTGGCGACAGGATTCTGGCGGAACGGCGGCTGTGGAGTTCGCCTTTTTCGCACCCGCCCTGTTTTTCGGCCTGCTCGGCATGGTGGATTTCGGCCTGGCGATTAACGAGCGCATGACCCTCGGCCATGTTCTTCGCGCCGGTGCGCAGCACGCGCTGTCCGACCCGGGCGAGACCTCTGTGCTGAACGCGCTGAATGCGACCGCCGAAAATAATTTCACGCTTGCGACAAACAACAACCCTCCGGTTTCGAACCCTCTGGCCCTGACCGTCACCCGTTTCTGCGCTTGCCCGAACCTGACAGGCACCGCGGTCGCATGTTCGACAATCTGCTCGGGTCCGAAGCCGACATTCATTTTTTACAGGCTGTCGGGTCAAAAAACATACAACGGCATGCTCATTCCGTCGATAACCGCGAAACCCTCCGTTCAAGTGCAAATCCGGTGAATAATCATGAAAAAGATGCGCCAATTCCGTTCCTGCCAGTCCGGTGCCGTCGCCATTGAATTCGCGTTCGTCAGCTTTCTGATGGTGCTTGTATCGATCGGTGTGATCGAGATCGGCCGCGGTCTGGACGTGCGCAGCAAGCTGTCCCATTCGGTCGACACCGGCGCCCGCAGGGTTCTGATTGATGCCAGCATTTCCAACAGCCAACTGGAAAGCACCGTCCGTGCAGCCTTTGCGGGCTCCAAACCTGCGCTGCTGCAGGTCGATATTGGTCAGGAGACTGTCAATGCCAACAATTTTCGATTGGTCACCGTCCGGTACCCGTTCAGTCCGTTCATCCCAAATATCACGACAAAGACAATCAACATTACCGTCAATCGCCGGATACCGTTACTTGCAAACTAGGTGTCAGACGGAAGTTGCCACGGCGCCAAACGGCTGTGAAAATTGCGAATATTGAACCGCACACCACTAGACGTTCAAATCCGAGTCCATGAGTTCCTCAATCTTTTCCACTGCCATACTGGAGGCGCGCTGCGCCATGCGGAAGGCCGGGCCAATGTTTCCGCCCTCCATGCACAACTCCTCCAGTTTGCTGCAGCATCCGGACAGATCATGAAAGCCCAACTGGGCCGAATGCGATGCGATCAGGTGAACTTTCTTCCGCAGTTCTGATTCGTCCAGGTCCGGGACGTTGACGTTCCTGAATGCGTTGGAAATTTCCTGGGACAGGGCCTTGAGTCGCGTTACGACCCATACGTCCCCCATGAGGCCCCGAATATCCATCAAGGTTTGCGCGTCATGTGCCGAAGCCTGCACAGCGCCCGTCATCTCTCCTGAGGCTTCGGTGGAGCCGATCCGGATCCAAGCGTTGACCTTCGCCAACAAATCGTCGCTTTTGAACGGCTTGGCGATAAAATCATTCATACCTGCCTTGCGGAAAGAACTCACCTGTTGCGGCAGCACGTTTGCCGTCAGGGCGACGATCGGAATTTGACTCGCCGGATGGTCGAGATCGCGAATCGTTCTTGTCGCGGTCGGGCCATCCATCCGCGGCATCTGCACGTCCATCAGAACGAGGTCGAAAGACGATGCCTGAACCTGTGCAACGGCTTCGATGCCGTCGCTGGCAATATCGACCTGATGGCCGGCCGTTCGCAGGATTGTCGAAATAAGTTCCTGATTCTGCTTGGAATCTTCAACAAGCAAAATTCGACCGGCCTGCATGGGCGTATTTTTCGGCTGGGATTCACTTGGGGCGTCTTCGGTGCCTGTCGCGAGCGGGAGGGTCAGCGTGATCCAGAACTTGCTTCCGATGCCCTTTACGCTTTCGACGCCGATCTGCCCGCCCATCATCTCGACCAGTTCCTTGGAAATCGCCAATCCCAACCCGGAGCCGCCGAATTCCCGCCGGATAGAAGAATCGAGTTGTGAAAAGCGCTTGAACAGCAAATCACGCTTTTCCGGTCCGAATCCTATTCCGGTGTCCTTGACCTCGATGCGGATCGCCTCACCTGCACTCGTGGACCCTTCATGCTGAATTGAAAAGGCGACGTGGCCGGTGTGGGTGAATTTTATGGCGTTACTCAAGAGATTGAGAAGAACCTGCCGCAACCGGGGTTCGTCCCCCAACACCTTGACGGGCAAGTCGGGATCGATTTCGCGGCGCAGTTCGAGATTTTTTTGATCCGCACTCACCGAAACGATCGACATGACATTGTCTATCAAATGTTGCAACACGAATGGCTTCGGTTCCGGCGCGATCAGCCCTGCCTCGATCTTGGAGAAATCGAGAATATCATTCACGATGGCAGACAGGTTTGTTCCCGCCGCCTGAATGTGTTCAGAGAGTTCCCGCTGCCGACCCGTGAGTTTTTCGCCCAGCAACAGGTCCGTATAACCCAATACGCCGGTCAGCGGCGTCCTTATCTCGTGGCTCATCGTTGCCAGAAAATCGGTCTTGGCCGCACTGGCTTCTTCCGCGAGGCGATTGGCCTCGCGCAGGGCCATTTCGACTTTGCTGCGATTTGCAAGATAGGCCAGCCCGTGAAGCAAGACCGCGGCCACAAGAACCGCGACAAGCCCGAGCATTATGACGGACACGAACTGGGACTGCCTGATTTCGTCATTTATGACCTGCGACGCGCGTGCGATATCCTCCTCCTCGAATGCGATCATCTCGTTCACCAAGTCACGGATTGGATTGGGGACCACAGCCAGCGCTTCGTCGAACGGCCCTGGCGACCTTCCGGCCGACGCCTCGGAGACAATCCGGTCAAGATCGGTCATCCAGCCCGAAACCAGTTCCATCAACCGGAGCGCGCGACCATACTGCGCCTCGCTGCCCTCGAGCAGCGCCAGCATTTTCTGGGAATTCGCCGGGACATCTATTTGAAGTTGCCGGAAATTCGCCAGTTCGTCGGCGTCACCGGTCAGAAAATATTTGCTGTAGGAAAGCTCGGTGTCGCGCAGCAGTGCCAGAACGCTTCGCATCTGGTATCTCTGGTCGACGGACCGTTCCAGAACATTTTGTAGCGTCAGAATATTGTCGGTGACCTTGAAAACCTGAATTCCGACGACAAGCGTCATGAATCCCACAGCCGACAACACGACCATCGCGACCCGGATGCTCATCCCGGTGTTGAACAGGAACCCGAGGTCCGGTCTATTTCTGAAATTCACGGCGTTCTCCTAAGACGGCCACAGGCAACCGGTCAGGTAGGAGTGACGAAGGGTAAGATTTTGCCCCGGTCATCTGCTCGACTTCGGGGGCTGGTAGTCCGATGACCTGCGCTGCAGCAACTGGACACCGATCGCGGCGGCGGCGGACCGGTTGGCGACACCCAGTGTGCGGAAAAGCCCTGCCAGATGGACCTTTACGGTTCCCAAGCCCAATTCGAGCGATCTTGCAATTTCCTTGGTCGACTTGCCGTCGATGACCATTGCCAGCACTTCGCGTTGCCGCGCGGTCAGTTTGGGCGACGGCCCGTCATTTTGCATCCCCGACGCGTTTTCATCCAGAATTGAAATATGATCGTCGAGGTCGGCAAGGCTCGAGGGCACGTAGATCGTCCCCTCGAGTACCATTTCCAGAGCACGCTTCAGTTCCCGCGTTCCGAGCCATTTTGGGATATAGCCGTGAACCCCTGATTCAAGCGCAAGCAGGATATCCAACTTGCGCCTCGAGCCGGAAACAACCGCGACTTTAGGGGTTTTGAAAGTTTCGCGTATGCTCCTGAGAATAGCCGGACTTTCGATGCCGGGCATCGAAAGATCGAACAGGGCCAGCGCCACCGCGTCGTTGCTTTTCAGGTAGTCCAAGGCCTCGTCGAATGACGTTGCCTCGACCACTTCACCAAAATTGAAATCCGCCACCAGCATCTGGCCAAGAGCCATTCTGAAAAACTCGTCGTCGTCGGCGATCAGTGCAATTGGTTTTTCGCTGAATTCATCCATCGATCTTTCCTGACGGCCAGCAGAATACCTGGTGTGGCCAAGCCTACATCTTATCGACACTCAAAGGCGACATTGAGCAGCCCTTCACAACCCTGAGACTTATTGATTCAATCCGAATTTGAAAGAATATTTTCAATATTGATTCGAATTTTTAGAAAGTCGGCAAAATTTGTCACAGTTTTAAGAGCATTTCAGAGAATGAGAATCCCGCTGGTGCACACATCCGGCGGCGAAAAAAGGGTCGGTCAAAACGGGTTGCCGGCTTCCGTCGCACGCATACCGGACCATTCAGGCATCCCGAGTGATCTGCAGGATTGATGGCTGGCTCTCAACCGAAACGATACAATGGCCGGACTCGAATAGGCCTCCGCATGTCGGATAATGATCGAAGCCACTGCGCGACTATTCCGAGATCAGAACTTTCTCGTTGGCATAGATGGTTTTCGTCCCAGCTGTCGCGCAGTCCGACTTGACAGTCGAGTTGCCGGTCAGGGTCACCAGGCGTCCAACCACTTGTGTGCACCCGCCGCTGCCGGTCGAGTTGCCGGTGTATTCAATCAGCGACGCCGGCGCATAGACCGCGCCCTGAAGCGTCGTTTCAACCGTTCCGCTAATCTTGTTCGTGACCGCGGTGGCATTGCGGGCGCCAAAGAACAGAATACCCGAGAACGGACCGCTGGTCGGGGCGGCAACATTCAGCCGCACGTTGCCGTTCAGGGTCAAATTTGAGGTATTGGCCATGTAGACTGTGACGCCCGTGCCGTTGATGGCGGTCAGCACCGAGGGGTCGTTGCGGACGCCGCCGTTAAAATCGAACGA
>JBFIHV010000037.1:0-13099 GCA_041601595.1 Amylibacter sp.
GCGCGACCGGGCGCTTGCCAGTTCAGCGCCACGGGGTACGGTCTTTGATGGCGAGGGGCGCGTCGGGCACATCATCGATCCGCGCAGTGGCAATCCTTCGGCCGCGAGTTGGCAACTGGTCAGCGTATCGGCACCCCGCGCGGCGGTTGCGGACGGGCTGTCTACGGCAGGGTGCATGCTTGCGAGGCAAGAATTGACAGAAGCCGTCTCGCGCTTTGCCGGCGCCCGGCTGGAATACCTCGCGTAACAGGCGGGAAGCGGTCCCGCAGGATGTCGGGCGGCTATGACGCCGCCGGCGGCGTCCTTGGTTTCGTTCGTGCGATACAGTCTGCCTGCGCGCCCATATCGGGGGCCGAAACCGGCATTGTATGGTCAAGCGGATGTGATAAGAAGAAACTTCACGATGCGGTCGGTCATCAGGAATTCAGCTCTTCCGTTTTTTCGGGATTTCGCAGATCCGCTGCCGGGAAATGATGCAGTTTAAATTCAGCCGATACTCTGAAAGGTTCGATCTGACCATGCCAACCGCGTTTGCAACCAGTATAACAGGCCCGATGGCATCGGGCGCAGACTTCGCGGCTTTCAAGACGAACAGGGGCAACAAGCATGTCTAATACGGGCGATCAGGCTTTCCTGCGCAAGGATACGGCAAAAGGGCGCTGGCCGGAAATGACCTACGGCGGCGCGCTGAGCTTTCTTCGGCGGAACTATAGCCGGGATCTGGACGGCGTCGACGTCGCCGTGACGGGTGTGCCGTTCGACAGTTCGGTGTCCTTCCGCCCCGGTTGCAGGTTAGGCCCGCAGGCGATCCGCGCCGCCTCCGTGCAACTGGCCGAGTTGAAGGCCTTTCCGTTCGGGTTCGACCAGTTCGAAACCCTGTCGGTGGTTGACTACGGCGACGTATATCTCGATCCGCATCACCCTTACTCGGTCCGGCCGGCGATCGAGGCGCATGCCGACCGGATATTGCAGAGCGGCGCCAAGCTTCTGGCTTTGGGAGGCGACCACTCGGTTTCCTATCCCCTGCTCAAGGCACACGCCAGCAAATACGGCCCGGTCGCGCTGATCCAGTTCGATGCCCATTGTGACACCTGGGACGATGACGGGGACAAGCTGGACCACGGCACCATGTTCCTGCGCGCCGCGCGAGAGGGGATCATCGATGTCGGCAAGTCCACGCAAGTCGGATTGCGGACTTTCAATGACCAGGATTTCGGGTTCGAGATACTGACCAGCCCGTGGATTCACCGCAACGGCATCGATGCGGCGATCGAGGTGGCGCGGGAACGTGCGGGGGACGCGCCGGTCTATATTTCTTTCGATGTCGATGGCATGGACCCGGCTTTCGCGCCCGGCACAGGTACACCTGTCCCCGGCGGTCTGGCCTCCTGGCAGGCGCTGGAGTTCATTCGCGGTCTGGAAGGATTGGACCTGATCGGCATGGACGTGGTCGAGGTTTCGCCGCCGTATGACCATTCCGAGATCACCGCGATCGCGGCGGCGACCATCGCGCATGACTGGCTGTGCCTGATCGCCAAGGCGAAGGGCGCGAAACCGGTTCAGGTCGGCAGGCTCTGAAGAATGACCTTCGCATGAGCACAGACGCCGAGTTCGAGATATTTCTTGTGGCCGCTCCGGGGCTGGAGGCTGTGCTGTGCGAAGAGGCGCAGGCCAAGGGGTTTGCCAATCCGGCGGCCGTGGCCGGCGGCGTGAACGTGACGGGGGGCTGGCCCGAGGTCTGGCGCGCCAACCTGGAGTTGCGCGGCGCCAGCCGAGTCCTTGCCCGTATCGGGTCGTTCAGGGCGTTTCACCTTGCCCAGCTTGACAAGCGCTCGCGCAAATTTCCGTGGGCCGACGTCCTGCGCGCGGATGTGCCCGTGCGTGTCGAGGTGACCTGCAAAGGGTCGCGCATCTATCATGCGGGTGCCGCAGCGCAAAGGATCGAGACCGCGATCCGCGAGGAACTGGGCGCGGAGATCGCCCCGGTCGGGGGCGTGTCGGTCAAGGCGCGCATCGACGACGATCTGTGCACGATCAGCGTCGATACGTCCGGTGAATCGCTGCACAAGCGCGGCCACAAAGAGGCGGTCGGCAAGGCGCCCATGCGCGAAACGCTGGCATATCTCTTCTTGCGCCAGTGCGGGTTCGAGGGAACAGAGCCCGTCGTCGATCCGATGTGCGGATCGGGTACCTTTGTCATCGAGGCGGCGGAAATGGCCGCTGGGTTTTTCCCCGGCCGGTCGAGAAGCTTCGCCTTCGAGCAACTTGCAACCTTTGACGAAGCCGCCTGGCAGCAGATGCGCGACAGGCAGACAGTCACAACGCCATCGGTCCGGTTTTTCGGCAGAGACCGCGATGCGGGGGCGATCAGGATGAGCCGCGCCAATGCGGCCCGCGCCGGCGTCGAGGCTTTCACGAATTTCGAACATCAGGCTGTCAGTGACCTCGAGCCTCCAGACGGGCCACCCGGTCTGGTGATCGTCAACCCGCCTTACGGCGGCCGGATTGGCGACAAGCGGCTGCTTTTCTCGGTTTACGGCGCGCTCGGCAAGACGCTTTTGACGCGTTTCGCCGGTTGGCGTGTGGGGATGGTCACAAGCGACAAGTCGCTTGCCAAGGCATCGGGCCTGCCCTTTGCGCCTCCGGGCCCACCCGTTTCGCACGGCGGGCTCAAGGTTTATCTGTTCCAGACGCCCCCGCTGAAATAGCGCGGTTCCAGGCAGGGCGGGTGCGATCTCATCCGTTTTGACTGACTTGGGAACAGATTGCCGCCGCCGAAGTCAAACCTCGTCCGGGTTGAGCCGAGGCCAGTTTCAGCGCATCCGGTTCGCCACCATTTGAGCCAGTTCGTTGATCGCTGCGCCCGTCGCTTGCGATATTTCGGCACCGCTCTGGCCCGCGACAGGTATGCTGATTTCGAACCAGTCCGAAACAGGGTTCCGGCCCGACCCGTAAACGATGAAATACTGTCCGGAGAATTCCAGAGAACCCTCTGCCGACGCCAGCAGGTTTTTCACGCGGACGTCGAGTTTGACTGCGGCGGATTCCTCCAGCGGCCACGGTTCCACAGCCGTGACCGAGCCGGTCAACTTCGACAGGCTTTCCGCCAGACTTAGTGAAATCGCGCGGGATGGCGTGTCCGCCCAGATCGCGCTCTGGTCCGTGCGGATCGCGCCCGAGGATTCCGCGAACGGTATTTCCTGACCCTGAGCATAGAGCGGCAACGAAACTTCGAGGACCTCGACGGTCGTTCGCATCTTTCCGGTTTCGGCGACCGCCGGGGCTTCTATCACATATTGCGAGGGATTGGGTGCCGAGCAGGCCGACAGGGCCGCCAGCAGAATAGCAAATGTCCAATGCGTTGATGTCATGAGAATTACCGTCCGATGATGATTGAATTGGGGCGACGTTCTATTGCGCGGGCCAGAGAGGCCACAGCCTCGGCGGCCTTGCGGATTTCCCGGAGGGTTTCTCCGGCATCGTCTGAAAAACGGCCGTTTTCCCCATAGTTCGCGAGGGTCGCCTCGGCCCGCGCGGCAAGCCGGTTCAAGCGGTCCAACAGGGCGGGAAAGCTTTCACTGGCCGTCGAGACCTGCTCTGCGGCGTCGCGCGTCGCCGCGAAGGTGCCGGCCGCGTCTTCCAGCAGACCACCGTCCCGAATGGTCTTGGTCAGGCCTCTTATTTCCTCCAGCGCCGATGTCAGGGCAGGCGGTACGGCCGCCATAGCCTCGGAGCCCGCAAGCCCGTCGATGGTCGTAACAAGTTCGGTCGTCGAGGCAACCAGTTCATCAAGCGGCAATTCGCCCGCCTTTGCGGCCAGAGCCTCGATTTCACTGGCGATGGCCGGCAGGCCGGAGGTCGCATCGCGCAGGCTTTCGGCCGCGATATTTGCCTGTTCAATGGCCGCGATCATGCTGGCAGAGACCTTGGCTTCGGACAGTTCGCCGATCATGGTTTCCAGGGTCGACGCCGACCGGTTAAGCGATGCCAGAATTTCCTGAACGTCCGCCGGCACCGATCTGAGCTCGTCCGACGACATGATCCCCCGGGCGTCGCTCAGGATCCCGATAAGTTCCGCAGGGGCCTTCTGGATATCCGGATCGTTTGCAAGTCTGTTCAGGCTGTTGAAAAGAGTGATGGCCGATGCCAGAAGCTCCTCGACCGGAAGGTCGTTGATCCTGCGGAACACGCCTTCGGCGGTGGCCGTGGCATCGGTTATTTCCGCAGCGACGCTCGGCAGTATCGGATACGGCCCTGAACCTTCGGTGATCGTTGCGGGTGCGGCATCGGGCAATTCAACCAGTTCGACCTTCAGCCCTCCGGTCAGGATACTGGCCGTCGTCAGGCGTGCCCTCAGACCTGCCTCCACCGCGGTGCGCATGAACTCGGTCGTTTCCTGCGGGGTCGCCTCCGGGTCCAGACCCAGCGCGCCGGGGTTGATGCCGATGATTACCAAAAGCCGGACCTGCGACATCGCTGCTCCGTCTTCGACGAATTCCGCGGAGAGGTTCGTGACCTCGCCAACGCGCACGCCGCGAAACTCCACGGGTGCTCCGACCGTCAAGCCGCTGACGGTGCCGGTGAAGGAAATGCCGTAGGTCACGGATTCGCCGCTCGGCGCGGAAAACAGGCTGTTTCTTACGTCGTCCTCGCTCTCGAACAGGTCATAGACCGCGCCGTCCTCGGGTATTTGACCGCCGGAAACGAGCGTGTCGAAACTGACACCTCCGCCGACCAGCGCGGCAAGGCTTTCGACATCAAGCCTTGGGCCGCCAGCGCCGAGCGACAGGCTGAAACCTGATGCGTCCCAGAACCGGGTCGCCGTTGTGATCAGTTTTTCATAGGGCGCATTGATGAAGGCGTCCGCCAGGACGGCGTCGCCGCTGTCGGACAGGCGCAGGTTTTCCAGACGCCCGACCTCGATGCCCTTGTAGAGGACAGGCGCTTGGTCGGCCAACTGGTTTCCGCTGGAGGCGCGCAGGACCAGCCGCAGGCCTTCGGCGCCCGTGAGCGAGGCCGGAGGTTGATCAAGGCCCTGAAAGGAAGACGAGTCCGCGCCGATTTCGGCATCCCATGATCCCTCGATATGAACGCCGGACAGAACCGTTTGCAATCCGGACACGCCGCGGGCGCTCACTCTGGGCCTGACGACCCAGAACTGGCTGTCGGCGTCAACATACTCGGCCACCTCCGGCGCGAGCCGGACGCTGACGATGACCTTTTCCAGATCATTCGAGAAACTGAGGCCTTCCACAAGGCCCACTTCGACCTCCCGATATTTCAGCTTGGTCTCGCCCGCGACGATGCCGGTGGCCTCGGTGAATTCGATCTCAATCACGGGCCCGCGGCCGGAATAGGTGTTCCACGCAGCAGCGAGCAGAACGACCAATGCCAGTATAGGCACGAGCCAAACATAGGATACCCCGGCAAAAGCGTTTTGCGTCGGTTTCAGGATGGGGTCGGACGGTGTGCTCACGGTGCGTTCTCCAAAGGTGTCTTGTCCCAGATCAGCCTCGAATCGAAGCTCTGGGCCGCCAACATCGTGAAAATGACCGACAAGGCGAATGTCACTGCTGCCGGACCCGGATGAATCGCGGCCAGTGTGTTCAACTGTACGAGTGCCGCAAGAATTGCCACGACAAAGACGTCGACCATCGACCAGCGCCCGACGAACTCGACGACTTCGAAGAGCCTGAGCCGCGCCTGCGAATTCAGTTCCGCGTGTCGTGACACCCCGATCGCAAGCGTTGCAATGGCGGTGAACTTGCCGATCGGGATGAGAATGCTGGCGACAAGAATTATTGCCGATATCCCATAAGACCCGTGATCGGCCAATTCAATTATCCCCTCTACAATGTTGCTTTCCTGTTCCCGAAAGAAAGTGCGCGTGATCAGCATGGGATAGATGTTCGCGGGAATGTAGGTGACTATTCCGGCCGCCAGCCATGCCCAGACGCGCTGCTGCGACATATATTTGCGGCTTTGCAGCCTGCTGCCGCATCGTCTGCAGCGCCGGCTCGCGTCCTGCGCCAGACCGCAGCTGGTGCAGGCGACGAGACCGGCCTCGCGGGCCGTCAGCGGGACTGTTCGATTGCTGCCCATAGTGTCCATTCACATATTAGCGAGTCTTTAACAACCGTCACTACGACGAGAGAGGTGAAAGCCCAGAAAGCCACGCCGAATTCGATCGACGCCAGACCGCCTATCTTGACCATGGAAACGGCGACGCCGACGATGAATACCTCGGTCATCGACCACGGCTTCAGAGCAGATGCCAGCCGCAGGGCGCGGGCGGCTTTTGTCCAGGGCCGGCGGCCTGCTACCAAAGGCAGCAACGCATAGATCAGCGCAACGACCCTGAGCAATGGCGCGAAGATGACGAGCGCGGCAATAAAGACGGCGGCCGGAAACAGCCGGTCATCGGCAAAAGCCAGAACCGCCCCGAACACCGACGTCTGGTTTGTTACCTCGCCAACACGAATGCCGAGAAACGGAAAAAACAGCGCGGCGATCATCAGAAACATTGCCGTGAAAGCCAGCGCCAGAACCCTTGCCGCGGCATCCTTGCGGGATGTCGCCAGAACCGTGGAGCATCGGTGGCAAACGGCCTGTGTATTCTCTGGCAGGGCAGGCATCCGGTGCAGGGCGTCGCAACGCGGGCAGGCGATCAAAGTGGGACTGTTATCCGCCAATTCCGTAAGACGCCTTTCCTGTTGCAGGGGTTTTCTTCGGAGGCGGTTATCGAAAGTGGAATGCCTCCACCAATTCATATCACAAGTGGCAGGATATACCACGCATCGTCGTCTTGCCAGATTGGATGGATGACGATTGCCGGGGCGCCCGCTGGGGCGATCCCGCGCTAGTATCCGACAATATAACGGCTCTTGCTGTCAAGGGCCTGACGCAGTGCGAGCGCCAGCGCCACGCAAATTGCGATATTCACGATTATGACCGCGAAATAGTCGACCACCGGCACGCCCGTGAAGGGAATGATGCCGAATGCCTCAAGGTAAGTGAACACAAGTCCGTGCAGGAAGAATATCGCAAAGCTCGTATTCGAGATCGTCGCCAGGAAAGCTTGCCCAGGCAGTTTCACACGCTCCAGTCCGGCCAGAATGGCGGTTGTCAAAAGGATCTTTTGTATCAGCATCAGGTCAAAGCCCTGATACTCGAAGAAGGGCTTTCTGAAATTTCCCAGGTGCCCCATCCAGACCTGAACCGCTGTGAGGGCCAGGGCGATAGCTACAAAACAGATTTCTTTTCCGCGCATGAACCGCAGGAATTCGGACCGATGAACCGAGCAGTAAATTCCTAACAGATACAGCGGAGTGAAGTATACGATCGACTGGGCGCGGTTCACGCCGCCGTCAGACCGGTGTACGAAACCGGCAATAATGAAAAGCACCAGAAGGATCGCGGCTTGGGTTCTATTTGAGAGGGTGACGAAGCGGTAGTGAAGCGGCGAAAACAGAAACAGGATCAAGATGAAGGGTATGAACCAGTATGCCATCATGAACGAACCGCTGATCAGGTATTTCAGATAGCCCGTCAGATAATATGAGACTGCCTCGGGTTCCTGCAGGAACGCCAGCCTGCGATTCAAAAGCGAAAAAATGAAAGGTGTGGAAATCAGGAAATACGGCAGAAATATCGTGAGGAACTTTAAGCGAATAAATCGTTTGAAACTGTATTTCGAATAATAGACATGGTGAAACATATATCCGGAAATGAATACGAAATATGCGGTGCTGCCGGCTGCCAGGTTGTAGAGGAACATGTTAACCGGATGGTCGAGCGGAACGTTGGAAATCCGGAACGAATGTCCCGCCACTATGATGACAATTGCCAGTGCGCGGAAGTTGGCGATCGAATTTAGGTACATTTTCTGCCCGATATTGCCGCGTTGCTTCCAAACGCCCGTATTTTTGGCACAAGTTACTGGAATTTTTCTTGGTTACCAGAAATAATTGCCATCACTGCGGCAGGGCGGGGAAATATCCAGCGGGCGTGGGCGTCGGCAAGCCGGTGACTCGCACCCTCATCTGTATAGGTAGGCAGGGCTGTCGGCCGGGCGGAACAAGCGCCGCCACTGATCTTCGATACTGTGAGCGTGGCTTCGGGTGATCGGGTTGCCGATCAGGACTGTTGGAACCGGCCAAGCATATGCAGGCCGGTTCCGTTCTTCAGGTGACGGACATCCGGACGATTAGCCCAGGGGAGAGAATGCCGCCGGTTGAAGGAAAACGCTTTCCTGATAATCGAGATAGGGCAGGATCTTTGGAACGAAGGCTTGCCAGTCCGTGTCGGCCCCCAGTTTTGCACGCTGTGCGGTCCGGTGACCGAAGTCGTCGTAGGCCCAGATAAAGACCACGGAATTCAGTGGCCCGCTCTCTGTCACCCAGCAGCCGACCAGCTTGGCGTATTTCGTGATGATGCCCAGTCCGTCGGCTTCGTAGAGCTTCAGGAACTCGGCTGCTTTGCCCGGTGTGATGCGGTAGGTGCGCTTTTCGTAGATCATGGTAATCCCGTGTGTCCCGTTTCGAAATTGATGGGGTGCATTGTGTTTTCGAATGCAGCTTATGTCAGGATAAATGAATATTTCAAGCCATAAGTCTTCACTTGGCGACAACAATGCACCATACTGTATGATGATTGATGCAAGGTTGTCCTTGGTTGGGTCCGGCGAATGGGCTACGCAGGCAGGGATATTCAACAGGGAGCGGGTCTTGAAAGCCAAGTCTGATAAACTTCGTGAAGCTGGAAGGGTGAATGCGACCTCCAGGCAGGGCTCGAACGCCGACAAGGGCGGCAGGCTGCCCCATGCCGAACGCAAGGCGCATATCCTTGAAACGGCGACCGAGTTCTTTGCCGAAAACGGGCTGACGGGGCAAACGCGCCGGCTGGCGGATGAGTGCGGAATTTCGCAGAGGCTGCTCTACCGCTTCTTTCCGACGAAGGAGGATTTGCTTGCGGAGGTCTACCGGCAGGAAATTCTTGGGGTTTTCAAGGCGGTCTGGTTTGCCGATCTTCAGGACCGTTCAAAGCCGGTAGAGCAACGCCTGACCCAATTTTATAACGATTATCTGCGTACAACGCTGACGAGGAAATGGTTGCGCCTGTTCCTCTATGCCTCTTTGTCAGAGGCGACGATGGCGCCGGATTATATCGCCAGCATCGTCACGCAGCTGCTTGACGTCATCATGCGCGAGGTGGCGCACGAGCAGGGTGTCGAGTTGCCCGACGATCGTGCGGCCATTCACGAAATGGCCTGGACGCTTCATGGCTCTGTTTCGCACTACGCGATTCGCCGACACCTTTATCAGGCAAGCAACATCCTGCCCGAAGACCGGGTTGTCGCGATGCAGGTGCGGATGTTTTTGTCGGGTTTTAGCCCGATGATAAGCGAGTACACCGACTATCTTTCCTGATCAGGCGCGCGCCTAACTCATGAGATTTGCCTGAATTTTCATTTCAGGACCCGTGGTCTGCGCGATGATCTGTGCCGGTAGTTCAATAGATATTTCGCATAACATCATCAATTGACGACAAAGGTATTGGTCGCTACTGTATTTCTTGAGCCAGTGAATTGCTGGCCGCAGGGAATGTCGTTCGTCGCGCGCGCTTTGGGAGTGTCGAAACCGGAACGACGCAGAGAGAAGGATGTAAAATGTCTCGAATTTTGAAAGCACAACTCGGACGGCGCGAATTTCTGCGGACGTCTGCGGCTGCGGGGGCTGTTGCTCTTGCCGCGCCGGCCCGTTTTGCCAGCGCCCAGTCCGGCCAGACAATCAACATGAGCGCGTGGTCGGCGGCAGTCGACACGGTCAAGAGCCACCTGAGCGCGTTTGAAAAAGAAACCGGCATCATGGTGAACTACGGCAACGCGCCGTGGGCGCAATACCGCGAAGGCATGGTCACCAAGTTCGTCGGCGGTGCGCCGATGGACATGATGTGGGTCTCGGACTCCTGGCTTCCGGAGTGGGCCGAAGCGGGCTGGATCACGCCGATCGACGAATATGACTTCCTGACCCAATACAACGCAGAGGCCGAAGATTTCTGCACGGACTCCATGACATACAACGGCCGCCAGTACGGCCTGACTTACTACACCGACTTCATGGCGTTCCTCTATGACGAGGAAAAAATCAAAGCCGCCGGGTTTGATGCGCCTCCCGCGACCTGGGAAGAAGTGGTCGAGCAGTCGCTGGTCATGAAAGAAAAGGGTATCTCGGATTATCCGATGATGCTGGCGATGGCGCAGGAAAGCTGGCTGATCGAATTCATGGCTTCGCTGGTTTACTCGCACGGCGGCCGGTTCACCGACGAAAACGGCGACTCCATCATGCAGCACGAGAAAGACGGCGCGGTCGAGGCCCTGCAATGGGTCGTTGACGCGGTGCGCAAGCATGGCATCGTATCGCCCGCCTGTGTGGAGACCGGCGAGCTTTCAGGTCTGAAGGCTTTCGCATCCGGCAACCATGCTTTCGCGATGGTCGCCAAATACCGTCTGCGCATGCTGAACGACCCCGAACAGTCGCAGATCGCGGGTCACGTCAAACAGGCCCTGATGCCCAAGGGCCCGAATGGCGATCATTCGACCGTCGGCTGGATGCGGTTTCACGGCATGGCGACGCAGTCCAAAGAGGACAAGCAGCGCGCCGAAAACACCGCCAAGCTGATCGAGTGGTTCGGCGGCAGGGCGAACGGAGAGTACAAGTTCCAGAAGCTCCTGTTCCTCGACATCGGCGCGGGCTTCGGCGCCAAGCCGCTGTTCGACGATCCTGAAATCCGTGCGTCCTACGCCGCTTATGGTGATGTCGACGTCATCAAGGCGCAACAGGCGCTGGCGAAGAAGAAGGACGTCGTCACGCCCTGGTTCGGTGAATGGAGCGAAACCAACGGCACCGCATGGCAATCCGCCATTCTCGGCAACGAGGACGCGGCCACGGCTGTCGGCAAATCCGCCGCACTGTGGAACGAGTTGAAGTCCTCTTACTGATGAGTGATTGAACCATACCGGCGCGGGATTTGATCCGGCGCCGGTAACTGGATGAAACGACCCGCGCAAAGCGGGCGGAAGCGGTGGGATTAACGTGACAGACATTGTGCAGCGGCCCTTGGCTCGCAGGAGCCTGAAGAACCGGTTCGGTTATGAAGAACGAAGCGCCGCGCTGTTCCTTGCGCCGGTAATGACCGTGCTGATGGGGGTCGCGGTTTTCCCGATCGCCTATTCCTTCTACGTCAGCTTTTTCCAGATCAAACTGACGCGCCCGAACCGGACGCCTTTCGTCTGGTTCGACAATTATACCGACCTGCTTTCAAACGAGCTTTTCTGGGTTTCGGTCAGTCGCACGGTCGTTTTCTCGGTCGTTTCGGTCACCGCGATCGCGTTCATTGCGCTTTTGGTGTCCCTGTTGCTGAATCAGGAGTTTCGCGGCCGGCGTGTCCTGTCGACGATCATTCTCGTGCCCTGGGCGATCCCCTATGTCGCAAACGCGCTGATGTGGAAGTGGATCTACGACTCGGGTTATGGCGCCTTGAACGGAGTTCTTTACCAGCTTGGATTCATAGACAAATACATTGTCTGGCTGGGGGATCAGGACAAGACCATCTTCCTGATTGCGAACGCGTTTGTCTGGAAAGAGGTTCCGCTCGCCACGATTCTGCTTCTGGTCTCGCTCAAGTCCATTCCTGCCGATCTGTACCAGGCGGCGCGGGTTGACGGCGCCTCGGTCTGGCAGCGATTTATCCACATTACGCTTCCGGCGATGAAGCCCGGCTTCATGCTGGTCATGATCTATGAAACGATGATGGCCATCCGTCATTTCGACCTGTTCTTCGTGCTTACCGAGGGTGGACCGGGTGACGCGTCGCATGTGCTGTCATGGCATATCTACGTCGAGACGTTCCGCAACCTGTCCTTCGGCAGCGGCGCGGCCATGTCCTATGTGCTGGCGCTGGTCACCTTCGCGCTGTCCTACATCTTTATCCGCACACTTGGACGGAGGGTCTGAACATGTCCGGCAATTCCGATTCGGCGCCCGCGCCCAAGGTCGACTATCGCCGCCGCCAGAGTCTTGCGCGGATCGGCCAGAAACTGGTGATCGTGATCAGTGCGATCGTGCTGTCGATCTATGTTCTGGCGCCGGTCACGTGGCTGGTTTCATCTTCCTTCCAGACGGAGGCAGAGATCGTTTCGGTTCCGCCGCACTGGATACCAGACGAGCCCACGATGCAGAACTTCGACGCGATTTTCAGCGCCACGGAAGACGAGGAAGTCACCTATGAAAGCCGCAGCGGCGTCGATCCGGCGGCGGGCGGTTTCATCCCCTCGACGGCCAAGAACCTGCTGCCGTCCATGTGGAACAGTTTCATGGTGGCCTCGCTGGTGGTGATCCTGAACCTGCTTGTCGGCGTTCCTGCCGCCTATGCCATGGCCAAGATCCGGTTCTGGGGACGCGATGCGTCGGTCTATTTCATCCTCATCACCCGCGTGATTCCCGACATCGCGCTGGTGGTTCCGTTCTTTCTGGTCATCCGCAAACTGGGGATGCTCGATACGATCGGCTCGCTGGTGATCACCTATCTGGCGGTGACTGTTCCGTTCACGGTGTTCATCCTGCTGCAGTATTTCGAAGGATTGCCGGACGAGCTCGACAAGGCGGCCCGCGTTGATGGTTGCTCGCGGTTCCAGGCGCTCGTGCGTATCTTTCTGCCGCTTTCGCTGCCGTCGTTGGTGGCCGTTATCCTGTTCACATTCCTGACCAGCTGGAACGAGTTCCTGCTGGCGCTCATGTTCACCCAGACCGAGGCGTCGCAAACGCTGCCGATCCTTCTGGCGTCTTTCACCTCGGACTTCACAATCAGCTTCTCGTTCATCAACGCGGCCGGCGTGCTGGCGATCATACCGCCTGTCATCGTCGCAATCGTTTTTGAACGTTACATCGTTTCCGGCCTCACCGCCGGCGCCGTCAAAGGCTAGAAAAGGAACTTCCCAGTGGCTCGCATCAGTTTCCAACACGTCGAAAAGAAATACTCAAACGGGTTTCACGCGGTGAAAGACCTGAACCTTGAAATCGAGGACAAGGAGTTCATTGTA
>JBFIHV010000038.1:0-12790 GCA_041601595.1 Amylibacter sp.
ATGGCTTCGGCCTGCACGTCGGTCAGGTCGAACTCCTCCATCAGCATCGGCTTCGGCTCGTCCTCGTAGCGGATGATCGCGATCACCCGGTCGAGGTTGAGGAAGGCGACGATATAGCCCTCGAGGATTTCCAGGCGCCGGTCGATCTTGTCGAGCCGGAACTGCGACCGGCGCAGCAGCACCTCGCGCCGGTGATCGAGGAAGGCGCGCAGCACTTCCTTCATCGAACAGACTTTCGGCGTGCGCCCGTCGATCAGGACGTTCATGTTCAGGCTGAAACGGATTTCCAGATCGGACTGCCGGAACAGGGTTTCCATCAGTATCTGAGGATCGACGGTCTTGGCGCGCGGCTCCAGGATCAGGCGCACGTCCTCGGCGCTCTCGTCGCGCACATCGGCGAGGATCGGGATTTTCTTGTTCTGGACCAGATCGGCGATGCGCTCGATCAGCTTGGATTTCTGCACCTGATAGGGAATTTCGGTGATGACGATCTGCCATTGCCCGCGCGGCAGCTCCTCGACCTCCCAGCGCGCCCGCAGGCGGAACGAACCGCGACCGGTGCGATAGGCCTCCAGCATGTTCTCGCGCGGCTCGACCAGAATGCCCCCCGTCGGGAAATCAGGACCGGGGACATAGTCCATCAGGGTCTCGTCGCGCGCGTTCGGCGACTTGATCAGATGGATCGCCGCGTTGCACAGCTCGCCGATGTTATGCGGCGGAATGTTCGTGGCCATGCCCACCGCGATGCCGGACGACCCGTTGGCCAGCAGGTTCGGGAAGCTGGCGGGCAGCACCACGGGCTCGGTCAGCGATCCGTCGTAGTTGTCGCGGAAATCGACCGCGTTCTCCGACAGCCCCTCCATCAGCGCCTCGGCGGCCGCCGTCATCCGCGCCTCGGTGTACCGCGCGGCGGCGGGGTTGTCGCCGTCGATATTGCCGAAATTGCCCTGCCCGTCGACCAGCGGATAGCGGACGTTGAAATCCTGCGCCAGACGCGCCAGCGCGTCATAGATCGCCTGATCGCCGTGCGGGTGATAGTTGCCCATCACGTCGCCCGAGATTTTCGAGGATTTCCGGAACCGTCCGCCCGAATCGAGCTTCAGCTCGCGCATGGCGTAAAGGATGCGCCGGTGCACCGGCTTCAGCCCGTCGCGGGCGTCGGGCAGCGCGCGGTGCATGATCGTGGACAGCGCATAGGTCAGATAGCGCTCGCCGATCGCGCGGCGCAGCGGCTCGGACAGGGTCATCCCGCCAGAGGGGTCTTCGGACATATCGGGGTCATCGGTCAAATCAGCCATAGATGTTGTGATACTCGCCCGTTTTCGGCGGGTCCAGCCTCTGTTTTGCCTTGATCGCAGAAATATCGCCCGCTAGGCAGGCAGGAACCCGCGTCCGCCGACAGAAAGCCGCCCCATGCCGCAAGAAACGCCGAGAAAATCCATCCTGATCACCGGTTGCTCCTCCGGCATCGGCCATGACGCGGCGCATACGCTGCACAAACGCGGCTGGCGCGTCTTCGCCACCTGCCGGCGGGAAACCGACTGCGAGCGCCTGCGCGGCGAGGGGCTGGAAAGCTTCCGGCTGGATTACGAGGACGAGGCGTCCATCGAACAGGCCGTCGCGGAAACCCTGACCCGCACCGGCGGCACGCTGGACGCGCTGTTCAACAACGGCGCCTATGCCATTCCCGCCCTGACGCAGGACTATCCTCGCGACGCCCTGCGCGCGATTTTCGAGGCCAACCTCTTCGGCTATTTCGACCTGACCAACCGGCTCCTGCCGGTGATGTTCGACCAGGGCCACGGGCGCATCGTCAACTGTTCCTCGGTGCTGGGCCTGACCGCGATGCGCGGCCGCGGCGCGTACAACGGCACCAAGTTCGCGCTCGAGGGCCTGACCGACACGCTGCGCATGGAATTGCGCGGCCAGCCGATCCACATTTCCCTGATCGAGCCCGGCCCGATCACCACAGATATCCGCAAGAAGGCCCGGCCGAATTTCGAGAAATGGATCGACTGGAAAAATTCGCGCGGCAGGTCTTTCTATGAAAAATCGCTGATGCCGCGGCTCTATGCTGAAAAAGGCGCGCCCGATCTCGGCGAGCTGCCGCCCTCCGCCGTGACCAAAAAGCTGGTCCATGCGCTCGAATCGCGCCGCCCGCGGCCGCGCTATTACGTCACCACATGGACCTATGCCGCCGGAATGCTGAAGCGGTTCCTGTCGACCCGCGCACTCGACTGGCTGTTTTCGCGCGCCTAGATTTTTCCCTTTTCCCCGCCGCCAACCATGCTAGGTCTGGGAAAACGAAAGGTTACACAACATGACAGGCCTCTACTATCTGATCGTCGTGGCGATTCTCGCCGTCGTGGTGGTGCTGATGATCGGTCTCGGCTCTTTCACCAAGGGGGGCGAGTTCAACCGCAAATATTCCAACAAGCTGATGCGGCTGCGGATCATCGGTCAGGCCATCGCCATCGTGCTGATCCTGATCTTTGTCTTTCTGCGGCAGTCGGGGGGCTGACACATGGTGACGCTGAACAAGATCTACACCCGCACCGGTGATGCTGGCGACACCGCGCTTGGCAACGGCGCGCGGGTTGCGAAATATTCGGCGCGGGTGACGGCCTACGGGACGGTGGACGAGGCCAACGCCACGGTCGGTCTGGCCCGCCTGCACGCCTCCGGCGAGATGGACACGGCGCTGGCCCGCATCCAGAACGACCTGTTCGACCTCGGCGCGGACCTCTGCCGTCCGGAAATGGAGAAAGACGCCACCGCCGACTATCCCCCGCTGCGCATGACCGCCGCGCAGGTCGACCGGCTGGAAGCCGAGATCGACGCCATGAACAAGAACATCGCGCCGCTGCGCAGCTTCGTGCTGCCCGGCGGCTCTGCCCTGTCAGCGCATCTGCACCTGTGCCGCACCGTCACCCGCCGCGCGGAACGCCTGACCGTCGAACTGGCGCAGGCCGAAGGCGTCAATCCGCAGGCCATAAAATACCTCAACCGCCTGTCGGACTGGTTCTTCGTCGCCGGCCGCGCGGCCAACGGAAACGGCGCCGATGACGTGCTCTGGGTCCCCGGCGCCAACCGCTAGCGCCTTCGGCATCAGGCCTTTTTCGTCAAATGCGACGATAACCGCCCTCAGCCTGTCGATTTTACGCTTTCACATCGCGCCCGCATTTCGTATTTCCTGACAGGAATTCGTCCCAAGCCCACCGGCTTGCGGCCAAAATCGAGGAGCAAGCGAAATGAAAGTACTGGTCCCCGTCAAGCGCGTGATCGACTACAACGTCAAGGTGCGCGTGAAGGCAGACGGTTCGGGCGTCGATCTGGCGAACGTGAAGATGTCGATGAACCCGTTCGACGAGATCGCGGTGGAACAGGCGATCCGCCTGAAGGAAGCCGGCAAGGCGGACGAGATCGTCGCTGTCAGCATCGGCGTCAAGCAGAGCCAGGAAACCCTGCGCACCGCGCTGGCGATGGGCGCGGACCGCGCCATCCTGATCGTGGCCTCGGACGACGTGCACAACGACATCGAGCCGCTGGCCGTGGCCAAGCTGCTGAAGGCCGTCGTCGACGAGGAAAAACCCGGCCTTGTGCTCTGCGGCAAGCAGGCGATCGACAACGACATGAACGCCACGGGGCAGATGCTGAGCGCGCTCCTGGGCTGGAGCCAGGCGACCTTCGCCTCCGAGGTCGACATCGAGGGCGACAGCGCCGTGGTGACCCGCGAGGTCGACGGCGGGTTGCAGACCATCAAGGTGACGATGCCGACGGTGATCACCGTCGACCTGCGCCTGAACGAGCCTCGCTATGCCTCGCTGCCCAACATCATGAAGGCCAAGAAAAAGCAGCTCGACGAGAAGACGCCGGCCGATTACGGCGTCGACGTAAGCCCGCGCCTGACGGTGCTGAAAACCGCCGAGCCGCCGACCCGCGCCGCGGGCGTGAAAGTGGCCGACGTGGCCGAACTGGTCCAGAAACTCAAAGACGAAGCGGGAGTATTGTAATGGCTGTTCTTCTACTTGCCGAGGTTACCGACGGGCATCTGGCGCTGGACGCCACCGCCAAGGCCGTCACCGCCGCCGCGAAACTGGGCGCGGTCACCGCGCTCTGCGCCGGGGCGCACGCCACTGACGCCGCCGCGGCCTGCGCGAAAATCGACGGCATCGCCAAGGTGCTCTGCGCCGAGGACGCCTCTCTCGGCCACCGTCTGGCCGAAAGCACCGCCGAGCTGATCGTCAGCCTCGCCGGCGACTACGACCACATCGTCGCCCCCGCCACCACGGACGCGAAAAACGTCATGCCGCGCGTCGCGGCCCTGCTCGACGTCATGGTGATCTCGGATGTCTCCGCCGTCATCGACGCCGACACCTTCGAACGCCCGATCTACGCCGGCAACGCGGTGCAGACCGTGAAAAGCTCGGACGCGAAAAAGGTCGTGACCATCCGCACCTCGACCTTCGAGGCCGCCGGCGACGGCGGTTCGGCCCCGGTCGAGACCATCGGCGCGGGCGCGTCCAAGGGCCTCAGCGAATGGGTCGAGGACAGGAACGCCAAGAGCGACCGCCCCGAGCTGACCAGCGCGAAGATCGTGGTCTCCGGCGGCCGCGGCGTCGGCTCCGAAGACGACTTCGAACTGATCAAGAAACTGGCCGACAAGCTGGGCGCCGCCGTGGGCGCCTCCCGCGCCGCGGTCGATTCGGGCTTCGCGCCGAACGACTGGCAGGTCGGGCAGACCGGCAAGGTGGTGGCCCCCGAGCTCTACATCGCCATCGGCATCTCGGGCGCGATCCAGCACCTCGCGGGGATGAAGGACTCGAAAGTCATCGTCGCCATCAACAAGGACGAAGAGGCCCCGATCTTCCAGGTCGCCGACTACGGCCTCGTGGCGGACCTGTTCGACGCCGTGCCGAAGCTGACAGACGCGCTGTAAACAGCCTGTTTTCCGATCCGGACAAAGGCCCGCATTGCGGGCCTTTTTCTTTTTGATAGACTGACAGGAAACGGAGCGGGAACATGCAGATCAGCAGGGTCGGAATTATCGGAGCGGGCCGCATGGGGTCGGGCATAGCGCATGTCTTCGCCGCCGCCGGCTATGACGTGGTGCTCTACGACAGAGATCCCGAACGGCTTCAGGCCGCGCCGGCAGCGATCGCGGCCAGCCTGTCGCGCCAGTCGCACCACGGCGCCATTTCCGAGGCGCAGAAATCCGCCGCGCTGCAACGCATTTCGCTGGCGTCCGGTCCGGCAGAGGTCGGCGCCTGCGATCTGGTGATCGAGAGCGCGACGGAACACGAGCCCACCAAGCAGGCGATCTTCAAGGAGTTGCTGCCGCACCTGTCCAGTGATACGATACTGGCTTCGAACACGTCTTCGATTTCCATCACCCGCCTGGCCGCGGGGACCGACCGGCCGCCGCAGTTCATCGGCCTGCATTTCATGAATCCGGTGCCGGTGATCGAACTGGTCGAACTGATTCGCGGCATCGAGACCAGCGACGAGACCTATGACCTGATGCACAAGGTTGTCACCTCGCTCGGCAAGACCGCGATCACGGCTCAGGACTACCCCGCCTTCATCGTCAACCGCATTCTGGCCCCGATGATCAACGAGGCGGTCTATACGCTCTACGAGAACGTGGGATCGGTGGACAGCATCGACAGGTCGATGAAGTTGGGCGCACGGTTTCACATGGGGCCGCTGGAACTGGCCGACTATATCGGGCTGGACGTGGTTCTGGCGATCCTCAAGGTGCTGCACAACGATCTGGCCGATGCCAAGTACCGGCCCTGCCCGCTGCTGACGAAATATGTCGAGGCGGGATGGCTCGGGCGCAAGACCGGCAAGGGATTCTATGATTACAGCGGCGACGTGCCGAAGCCGTCGCGCTGACGCGCGCGCTAAGGGCTACTTGCCTTCGCCGAACAGGTTGTTGACCAGATCTTCCAGCGCCAGCGCCAGTTTCTCGGCCTCCGGTCCGCTGGTCTCGATCGTGATGCAGGTGCCCTTGGGGGCGGCCAGCATCATGAGGCCCATGATCGAATCGCCCGGGACCGACATGCCGTCCTTGCTGACCTCTGCCATGGCGTCATGCGCCTCGACGGTTTCGACGAACTTGGCGGACGCGCGGGCATGCAAACCCTTTTCATTCTGGATCTTCAACAGTTTTTCCACTGGGTCCACCCGTGATCAGTAAATGCCATTGCTGACGTTTATATACTTGCGACCGGCTTCCAAAGAAGCGGCAACTGCCTTTTCTATCGGCAGGTTGCGGGATTTCGCCAGTTTTACCAGCATGGGCAGGTTGGCCCCGTAAAGGTTCTTGCGGTTCGAGCAGTTGCAGGCCTTCATGCTCAGGTTGGACGGAGAGCCGCCGAACATGTCGGTGACTACGACGACGCCGTCGCCGGTGTCCACCTCGTCGGCGGCGCGGCAAATCTCTGCCTGCTTGGCGGCACGGTCGTTTTCCGCGGTGGTCGCGATGGCCCGGATATTCTCCTGCGGACCGACCACATGCTCGACCGCGGCCAGATATTCACGGGCCAACCCGCCGTGTGCGACTATCACAATTCCGATCACGGCACCGCTTGCTCCTGTTCGCTGCGCGTCTCCGCGCGCCGTTCCAATTCCCGGTGGCGTATAGACACCTGCCAGCCCTTGGGCGCAAGGGATTTCGCAAGCGCTTCCGCTACGCTCACCGACCTGTGACAGCCGCCGGTGCAACCCAGTCCGATACTGAAATGCGATTTGCCCTCGTCCCTGTAGGCCGGCAGCAGAAAATCAACCATATCCGTCAGCTGGTCAAAAAACTTGAGGAACCGCGGATCGCTCCGGACATAGGTCTGGACGGCTTCGTCCAGTCCGGTCAGCGCCCGCAGCGACTCGTCCCAATACGGATTCCTGAGAAATCGGCAGTCGAGCACCATGTCGATCCCCCGCGGCAGGCCGCGCTTGTAGGAAAACGACTGCAGGCTGACCGCCAGAAAGGCGCCCTCCTTACCGCCGAACATGGCCGAGATCTCGGCCCGCAGGTCATGCGGCGACATCTCGGACGTGTCGATGAACACATCGGCGCGCTTGCGCAGGCTGTCCAGCAGGCCCAACTCCGCCTCGATGCCCTCGCGCGGCGATCCGGCGGGGGCCAGCGGATGCCGGCGGCGGGTCTCGCTGTAGCGGCGCAGCAGGATGTTGGTATCGCAGTCGACGAACAGCAGCGTGCCGTCATAGCCCGGATGCCGCGCCACCTGCTCCAGCGCGTCCAGGACCCCGCTGACGGTGAAATCGCGCGTCCGCACGTCGATGCCCAGCGCCAGGGGTTTCTTGTAGACAGGTCCGGCCAGCAGGCGCGGCAACAGGTCGAGCGGCAGGTTCTCGATGGTTTCGTATCCCAGATCCTCGAACGCGTTTATCGCGGTGCTGCGGCCCGCGCCGGAAGGTCCGGTCACGAACACGATGCTGGATTTGCCCGTATCGCTGCTCATTCATTCCTCAATGACGCCGCCCCGCTGTCACATACAGCTTGGCCGCTATCGCCAGATTTGGGGTGTTCCCCCCCAAAATCAAGTCAACTTCCCGCGCGCCAAGCTTGATGACCCTTCTCGGCGGCAGGCGGTCCTGCTCTTCCCGGTCCAGATCGACCACGAGCCGGATGATCGCCCGCTCGGCAAAATCGACCTGTAACACCCCGACTTTGCGCGCTTCCAGCAAACCTTGCAATACCGCCGGCGCACGAGCCGCCGTACCTGTGTCTTCGGCGTACAACTCCACCTGATCGTCGGCGACCAGCTTCGCCCCCAGTGCGATCAGGGCCAGCGCCAGTGACGACTTGCCGGAACCGGGGCGGCCGAGGATCAGGATGCCGGCATCCTCCAGCGCGACGCAGGACCCGTGACGCAGCCCCAGCGGCAGGTCCGCCGTCACGTCGGCAGCCCGATGATGAATCGCGCGCCCTGCACCTCGCCGTCCTCGTCACCGCCGGCCGCGCGGATATTCTCGGCCCAGATCACGCCGTTATGCGCCTCGACGATCTGCTTCGAGATCGCCAGCCCCAGCCCGGAATGGCCGCCGAACTCGCCGGCGGGGCGCTGCGAATAGAAGCGCGAGAAAATGGTTTCCAGACTGTCCTCCGGAATGCCCGGACCGGTATCCTCGACCGCGATCAGGATACGGTCGTCGCGCTCGCGGATCCACAGCCGCACCACGTCGTTCAGCTCGCAGAAGGAAATCGCGTTCGACAGCAGGTTGACGATGACCTGCGCCAGCCGTTCCTCGATGCCGTTGAAATAGATCGGCGCGGCCGGACGGTCCCACAGCAGCTCCACCCCCAGCGCGTCGCTCTGGTTGCGGTGGAAATCGACGATATTCTCCAGCATCTGGGTGATGTCGAAGGGGCGCATCTGTTCCTTGACCAGTTCGCCGTCAAGCCGCGACATGTGAGAGATATCGGACACCAGCCGGTCCATGCGGCGGATGTCGTGCTCGATGATTTTCATCATCTTTTCGCGCGACTTGTCCGACTTCGTGGCGCGCAGGGTCTCGACCGCCGAGCGCAGAGAGGCGAGCGGGTTCTTGATCTCGTGCGCCACGTCCGCCGCGAAGCGCTCGTTCGCCTCGATCCGGTCATAGAGCGCCGATGTCATCTCGCGCATCGCCACCGACAGGCGCCCGATCTCGTCAGGGCGCGACATCAGGTTCGGGATCTTGACCTTTTCCGGCTCCAGATCGCGATAGCGCGCCTGCTTGCCGGCCTCCGCCGCCTCCGCCAGATCGTGGATCGGGTTGGCGATGGTCTTGGCCAGCACGATCGACAGAACCACGGACACCGCCAGCGCCAGCATGAAGACCCGCAGCACGGCGTTCCTGTCCTGGCCGACGATCTGTTCCAGGTATCCCTCGACCGTGGACAGCACCAGCACGCCCTCGGTCACGCCATTGACGATCACCGGCCGCCCGATCGCCAGCACAGCATAACCGTCCGCGGTGTATTGCTGCCGGAACTCCGCCTTTCCGTTCAGGACATCCAGCGCCAGCGTGTCGGCAATCTCGTGCGCATCCGCCGCCAACTGCTCTTCATAGGGCTGTTTCGCCAGGTTGGAAAAGAACGAGAAGACCCGTTTGAAACCGGCAATGACGGGATCGCTGAAACCCTTTTCGGCCGCCTTCAACCCGCCCGTCAGCGAGGTCTTCGCGGCCAGCATGACGCCATCCGGCGCATAGAAGCGCACCTCCAGCCCGGTGGAAACCGGCAGCATCGAAACGGTGTCGAGCAGTTTCAGGAACTTCACGACCGGATCGGTTTCCGCAACGATCGTGGCGCCGGCCAGACGCACGAACAGGTCGGATTCCAGCACCATGCCGGTGCGGCGGTCGCGGACGGAGTTGTTCTGGAACTGGCTGAGATACAGGATGCCGACCATCAGGACGCAGAGCGCAACGGTATTGAACGTGATGATCCGCTGCGCCAGATGCGACCCGCGGAACTTCATGAACCGGTGCCAGCCGGTGATCTTCTTCTGGCTGATGTCTGTCTGGGCCATGCGCTATACTAGCGCCAAAACGGGCGCGTTGGAATCCATGGTTTCGGCCACGGAAACCGGCCCGTATTCAGGTCTCGTTATAGCGGTATCCGATGCCATACAACGTCTCGATAGCAGAGAACTCGGGATCGATCGCCCGGAACTTCTTGCGCAATCTCTTGATATGGCTGTCGATGGTCCGGTCATCGACATAGACCTGGTCGTCATAGGCCACATCCATCAGCTGGTCGCGGCTTTTGACGAAACCGGGATACTGCGCCAGCGTCTGCAGCAGCAGGAATTCGGTCACCGTCAGCGAAACGTCCTCGCCGCGCCAGGTCACGGCATGGCGCAACGGGTCCATGGTCAGCGCGCCGCGCTCGATCAGGTTCTTCTTCACCGGCCTGTCCAGATCGGCGTCGTCGGCGCGCAGGATTTCCTTGCGGCGCAGCAGGGCGCGGATGCGCTCGACCAGCAGCCGCTGCGAGAACGGCTTGGTGACATAGTCGTCCGCCCCCATCCGCAGGCCCAGCACCTCGTCGATCTCGTCGTCCTTCGAGGTCAGGAAGATCACCGGAATGTCGGAGGTCTGCCGCATCCGGCTCAACAGGTCCATCCCGTCCATGCGCGGCATCTTGATGTCGAGGATCGCCATGTCCGGCATCTGTTCGTTGAAGGCGTTCAGCGCCTGCAACCCGTCGTGAAAACACGAGACCACATGTCCCTCGGCCTCCAGCGTCAGGGACACCGAAGCGATAATGTTCTGATCGTCGTCCACCAAAGCAATATGTGCCATGAAATCGCCCGTATTTTTTAAAACCCCTCACTACGCTTGTAGCCAAGGGTGAGTCGCAGAATCAATCCTTTGTTTACCAAAGCGCCGATTGGCCGCCCCCGGAAACGCGATAAATTTTCAATCTTTCGAATTTGCGGCCAAAAGTTATCGATAACTGTGCGCAATTGGCCGATCTCGGTGATTTTGTTCCAAAAACTCAGGTGCTATAGAGCAGCACGTCTTCAGGCTCGGCGCGGCGCGGACAGCCGCCGCCACAGCGCTGGATCACATTTTCAGCGGTCCGAATTTGGACCGGTCTATGGAGCACAGGCAATGGAAACAGGTCGCGTAAATCCCGCCCGCACGTTGGAAAAAACAGGCATCACTGGCGTTGGTTCCGCACATTACAACCTCTTGGAGCCGGCACTGATCGAGGCGGCCCTCCGCCTCAAGGAAGGCGCGCTGGGCAACGGCGGCACCCTTCTGGTGGAAACCGGCGAATTCACCGGACGCTCGCCCAAGGACAAGTTCACGGTGGACGAGCCTTCGGTCAAGGATACGATCTGGTGGGAAAACAACCCGCCGATGTCGCCTGAGCATTTCGAACAGCTCTACCAGGACATGCTGACCCACATGAAGGGCGGCGAGTATTTCGTGCAGGACCTCTACAGCGGCGCCGATCCGGCCTATCGCATCAACATGCGCATGATCACGGAACTTGCCTGGCACGCCCTGTTCAACCGCACCATGTTCATCCGTCCCGACATGTCCGAGATCGAGACGTTCGAACCGGAATACACCGTCATCAACTGCCCGACCTTCAAATCCGACCCGAAACGCCACGGCTGCCGCTCCGAAACCGTGATCGCCGTGTCGATCGAGCGCAAGATGATCCTGATCGGCAACACGCAATACGCCGGCGAGAACAAGAAATCGGTGTTTTCGCTGATGAACTACCTGCTGCCGGAAAAGGGCGTGATGCCGATGCACTGTTCGGCCAACCACGCCAAGGACGACCCAGAGGACGCGGCCGTCTTCTTCGGCCTGTCGGGCACCGGCAAGACCACTCTTTCGGCCGATCCGAACCGCACCCTGATCGGCGACGACGAACACGGCTGGTCCGACACAGGCACCTTCAACTTCGAGGGCGGCTGCTACGCCAAGACCATCCACCTCGACCCCGAGGCGGAACCCGAGATCTACGCCACAACGCATAAATTCGGCACCATCATCGAGAACATGGTCTACGACCCCTACACGCGCGAACTGGATTTCGAGGACAGCAGCCTGACCGAGAACATGCGCTGCGCCTATCCGATGAGCTATATCTCGAACGCTTCGGAAACCGCACTTGCCGGCCAGCCGAAAAACATCGTCATGCTGACCTGCGACACGTTCGGCGTCCTGCCCCCGATCGCGAAACTGTCACCGGCGCAGGCCATGTACCACTTCCTGTCCGGCTTCACCTCCAAGGTGGCGGGCACCGAACGCGGCCTGACCGCGCCGCAGCCGACGTTCTCGACCTGTTTCGGCGCGCCCTTCATGCCGCGCCGGCCGGAAGTCTACGGCGCCATGCTGCGCGACAAGATCGCCGGCAACAACGCCTCCTGCTGGCTGGTCAACACCGGCTGGACCGGCGGCGCCTACGGCGAAGGCTCGCGCATGCCGATCAAGGCGACACGCGCCCTGTTGACCGCGGCGCTGGACGGGTCCCTGAACAAGGGCAAATTCCGCAAGGACGAGAACTTCGGCTTCGAGGTTCCGGTCAGCGTTCCGGGTATCGCGGACGTGCTGCTCGATCCGCGCCAGACATGGTCCGATCCGGCCGCTTACGACGCGCAGGCCAGGAAACTGGTCGGGATGTTCGCCGACAATTTCGCGCAATACGAGGCCCATGTCTCCGACGATGTGCTGGAAGCGCGCGTTCAGGCCGGCTGATCCCGGCCGCCGCAATTCCAGAAACCTGCAAAGCCCTGCCCGCGCGGCGGGGCTTATGCTGAAATCCGCTCGAAAAAGTCCGTGTCCACAACAAGTCCCTGAATTTTCAGAATCGGGGCGATTGTGATAAAGTCTCCGGCCATGAAAGGAGACAGACATGGTACACGTAGTTCGATATGGCGTCGTAAACGCACCGGCAGAGAAGGTTTGGGAGATCGTCGGTGACTTCGATGGGCTGCCGGAGTGGAATCCGCCGATCGAGTCCAGCCAGCCGGAAACTATAGATGGGATCCAGCACCGACGCCTGAAGTTCAGCAAAAGCGGCGAATTCTTCGAACGGAACATGGGAACCGATGGCACCTCGATCGGCTATAAGACACTGGAAACAAACGCACCGATCCGCGGATATGTCGGTGCAATTTCAGTCATGGATCAGGGGGGCAAGTGTATCCTTTGCTGGTCTTCCTCGTTCGACTCCAGTGAACCGGGCATCGCCGATGCCGTCGGCAGCATTTATCAGGCCGGGATCGACACGATTGTGGCCAAATTCGCCTGA
>JBFIHV010000039.1:0-12784 GCA_041601595.1 Amylibacter sp.
GGGGTCACTGCATAAAAGTGACTTTATTGTCCGGCTCGCGCGAACTTTACGGGAACATTCGTGGTTTCAATCGGATTTCTGGCCCCTGAGGGCTTTATAGAGGCTTGTTTTGCTGATTTTGAGGCGCGCAGCGGCCTCTCGGACAGTCAATCCATCACTGATATGGGCTCTGGCTTGCTCCAGCTTCTTTGGCGTGACAACAGGTTTGCGCCCGCCTTTTCTGCCGCGCGTTGCGGCGGCCTTCAATCCGGCCTGTGTGCGCTCGACAATGAGGTCACGTTCAAACTGAGCAAGTGCGCCGAATAGGTGGAAGACCAAAGTGCCGCCGGTGGTGGTTGTGTCCACACCTTCGGTCAGCGATTTGAAGCCAACGGCACGGCCTCCGAGATTTGTCACGGTTTCCACCAGGTGCTTCATGGATCGGCCCAGGCGGTCGAGTTTCCAGACGACGAGCGTGTCGCCTTTGCGCAGAAATGCCAGCGCATCATTTAAGCCTGGGCGTTCGGCCTTGGAGCCGGAGATGACGTCCTCAAACACGGTCTCGCAGCCCGCGGCTTTGAGCGCATCCACCTGCGGTTCCAGCTTTTGGTCTGTTGTCGAGACCCGCGCATATCCAATCATTGCCATGAAGATAGTCTTGTCCGTTTTCCCGTCCTTAAATCAACTTGTCCGACTTCCCGTTGTCAAGCCATATTGGCGGACGGAACGGGGCGTTCCGCCAAACGAGCGTTTCACGGACATCGATGGGAAGAGGGGTATTAATGGCACGGCGACAAATTTTGACGGCAAGTTTTTGGTCTCGGTTGATGGCGCCGCCCTCGGAGGATCGAGAGGTTGCAATGTACTGCACGCTCACCCCGGATGAGATTGAGGCTGTCGCCAGAAAGCGAACAGCTGCCGCCCGTCTGGGCTATGCCGTGTCATTGGCTTACCTGCGCCATCCCGGACGGGTTCGTGAGGTTGGAGAACAACCCAACGACGTGATGCTGGCCTTTCTTGCAGATCAGGTTGATGCCAGCGCTTCCGATCTCGCGGTCTATGATCGGCGCCCGCAGTCACGGCGCGAACATATCGCGCAAATCATGGCCCGGTTCGGATATCAGGCCTTCACAAGATCCCTCGTGCGGGAACTTGTTCATTGGCTGACACCATCTGCCGGAGAAGACCCGCGGGCCGAGCCTTTGGCGATCTCGTTGATTGAAGAACTAAGGCGCCGGCGTATTCTGGTCCCGGCGCGACGTACCGTTGAACTGATTGTCAGGCACGCGATCCGGCGTGCGGAAAATGTCAGGATTTCCGCTCTGACCCGGGACCTGCATCCGGATCACCACGACGCCCTGCGTGCATTGATTGCGCCACCTGTATCGGGCGAGGTGTCGATGCTGAGCTGGCTGAAAGCAGCACCCAAATCAGCCTCGGCCAAATCCATCAGGACTGTTCTTGATCGTCTGATGATGGTTCGGGAGATCGGCTTGCCCACCAGTTTGCGTCAGAACATCTCGACATCGGCGCTCGATAGTCTGGCCGGCGAAGGCTTGCGGATCACGGTGCAAAACCTGCGGCGTATGGCCTTGCCCCGGCTATGGGCTGTATTGTCGGCCGCCTGTTTGCGGCTGGAAGAACAGCTCACCGACCTTGCATTGGATATGTTCGATAAATTGCTGGGTCGGAGCTTTCGAAAGGCGGAACAGCAAAGTTCCGACAAAGCATCCCAGCTCCTGATGGACATAATCCGCCCCTTGCAGTCTCTCAAAACCTTCTGCCGTGAGGCTCTGACAGTGCGCCTGCAAACCGGCGATCTCAACGGGATGCTGGACACGGCCAATTGGGATGAGATCGAGAGTGCGACGGCCGCAATTGAGACCGCTCTGGGAGACGGAAAGCCCGACAAATACTCGGAGCTCATCGGAAAATATCAGACAGCCCGCCAATTTGCGCCCATGATATTAAGGGGCTTCACCTTCAAAGGGGCGGCCAGTGCCGCCAGCCTTCTGCGCGCGGTCGATCTTTTGCGCGTTATGTATGAGGCGAACAAGCGCAGCCTGCCCGACAACCCGCCGACCGGGTTCATCCGGAAGGCCTGGCGCCCGTTTATCTTTCCGGCACCGGGGGAGGTCAACCGGCGCGCATACGAGCTTTGCGTCTACTTCGAATTGCGCGATCGGCTTCGGGCAGGAGATGTCTGGGTCGAAGGAAGCCGGCAGCGCCGCAACTTCGATGATCGGCTCATCCCCAAGGCCACCTTCGAGATCCTGCGTACCGAGGGATCATTGCCGATCGCCGCCGCGGCGGATGCAGAAACCTATCTTGCAGAGCGGCAACTGCAGATTGAGGAGGCCATGGCCGTTGTCGCGGCCCGGGCCGAAGCTGGGACGCTGCCGGATGTCGCCATTCGCGAAGGGAACTTGAGCATCACCCCGATCAAAGCCGAAACGCCTGACGCCGCCACGGCCATGAGCCGACTGGTTTATGGGCAATTGCCACAAATCAAGATCCCCGACCTGCTGACTGAGGTGAACGCCTGGACCGGATTTGCGAAGTGCTTCACCCATTATCGCTCCGGCAGACCGGCGGAAGATCAAAAGGCGCTGTTCGCCGCGGTCTTAGCGGACGGGGTCAATCTGAGTGTGTCCCGTATGGCCGCTGCAACCCATAATCTGTCCGCTCGGCAGATCGCGTGGGCGCACGACTGGCATTTGCGAGAAGAGACCTATTCAGCCGCCTTGGCCTGCTTGATCGACATGCAACGCGAGCTCCCGTTGGCCAAACTCTGGGGGGACGGTATGACGTCATCCTCAGATGGGCAGTTCTTCCGGGCCGGTGGCCGCGGTGAGGCCTCGGCCGATATCAACGCAAAATACGGGCGCACCCCGGGTCTCAAGTTCTACACCCATATCTCCGATCAGTTCAGCCCTTTCCATTCGACGGTCATCACCGCCACCGAAAGCGAAGCACCCTTCGTTTTGGATGGTCTGCTTCGCCACCAATCAGGCGTCGCAATCGAAGAGCATCACGTGGACACCGGCGGCGCGACGGATCACGTCTTTGCCCTGTGTTATCTTTTGGGGTTCCGCTTCGCGCCACGCTTGCGAAACTTCAAGGATCGCAAATTGTATCTGCTGCCCGGCATGGAACCCCCGGCCATCATGACACCGTTCATCGGCGGCACCATCAAAGCAGGTCACATTGTCGATAACTGGCCCGAAATCCTCAGGCTGGCGACCTCCATCAAGGCCGGAACCACCACCGCATCGGCGATCCTAAAAAGCTTGTCCGCCTATCCCAGACAAAACGGACTCGCAATTGCATTACGCGAACTGGGACGTTTGGAACGGACCCTCTTTGCCCTGGAGTGGATGCGCAGCCTGGAATTGCGGAAAAGAACCAGCGCAAGCCTGGCCCGAGGCGAAGCCCGAAACGCTCTTGCTCGCGGGGTCTTCTTCAACCAACTCGGTGAAATGCGCGACCGCAGTTACGAGCATCAGATCCACAAGGCGTCCGGCCTCAACTTCCTGGTTGCCGCAATCATCCTGTGGAACACCAAATATCTGGAAGCCTCAATCCGTGATCTGAAGAAAAACGGCGGCGTCGTCCCAAATGAAATCATCAAACACATCGCGCCGCTTGGCTGGGCACATGTCGGATTGACTGGCGACTACCTGTGGAACATGAACCCACCACTCAGCCCAGATCGCCTCAGGCCACTTCGGAAACAAGATTTACAGGACGCCGCATAAGTTCTCCGTTCGTTCGCACGAGCCGGACAATACTGTCACTTTTATGCAGTGACCCCGATTCGGTCGTACCCGATGCCAAGATCCGACAGTGCGCGGACGAATCCGACTTCCAGAGCCCCGTGGCCGCCGCCGCCACAGAGGACAAGCGCCGTGTCGCCGCAGGTCAAACAGACCCGGCTGGCGTCACCGTCAGGCAATGTCTCGGCGGTGTTCATGGGCATGCCCGCCTTCGTTCAGCGACCCACGGTTTGGTCTGTTCGAAAGCGTCCGCCGCACTAACCAGCCCGCCGCCAATACCAGAAGGAGCACGCCTCCGATTTTGGCCACTGGCTGATCTATCAGCGACAAAAAACCGCCAAGCGAAAACCCTCCGACAGCCAGAATGAGCCCGCCGCAACAGACCAGCTTGAGCCCGATCAGTGCCGCCAGAGTTTTCTTGCCACCAGTCTCATTCATCCCGTCACCCCGCGCAGCAACTGAGTTTGGCTACGTCCTTGTCGAAGGTCTGTGCGGCAAGTTTCAGCCCTTCTACGGTGGTCAGGTATGGGAAAATCGTTTCGCCAAGCGCCTTGGTGGTCATCCCGAACTTGAGCGCCATAGCCAGCGTTTGGATCGTGTCGGAGCCCTCGGGTGCCGCAATCTGGCCGCCCAGCAGGCGGTCGGTTTTGGCGTCAGCCACGAGCTTGATCACGCCGCGGGTGTCTCGTGCGGCGGCGGCACGTGGCACGTTGTCGAGTGTGATTACGCTTGTCTTGACCTCGTGCCCTGCAGCCTTCGCTTCCGCCTCCGACAGCCCAACACCGGCCACTTGCGGGTCGGTGAACACGACCCAGGGCATTGTGGCATTGTCATAGCGCATCTGCTGCAGTCCAAGGGCGTTGTTGATTGCCACTTTGGCGCCGTAGGCCGCCATATAGACGAATTGGTCGCGGTCGGTGACATCCCCCGCTGCCCAAACACCGGGCAGCGTAGTGGCCATGTCTTCACCGATGGTGATGGACCCGCGCGCGTTGGTCTCGATACCCAGTTCTGCCAGCCCAAGGTTTTCGGTATTCGCCACACGGCCCGTGGTTGCCACCAAACGCTCTGCCGTGAGTGTCTCGACTTGGCCGTCACGCTCGATCGACAGAATGACACCGTCGTCGCCTTGCGACACCGAGCGATAGGTCAACCCGGTCTCCACCGATATGCCCTCCGCCCTCAGCGCATCGGTCAGGGCTTCTGCGACTTCTGGCTCTACTCCGGGCAAAAGACGCGAGCGAGTCACCAAAGTGACCTTCACGCCCAGTCGCGACGCCATTTGCGCAATTTCGCAACCGATATAACCACCGCCCAGCACCATGATGCTCTCAGGGCGGGTGGGCAGCGTTAGCATGCTGGTAGAATCTAGCGTTTCTACGGTTTCGATCCCGTCGATATTCGGCATATGCGGGCGCGAACCGGTGGCGACCAGTACGCGCGGTGCGGACAGGACACGTCCGCCGACCGCAACGCCGCCCTCGACCAACCGCGCCGCGCCTTCCTCTATATAGGTGACGTTGTCATAGGCGGGCAGCAAGGCGATATATTTCTTGTCCCGCATTTCCGCGACCAGATCGGCGGTGCCTTTCACCACGGTTGGCCAGTCCACGGCATGTTCACATGGCGAGATGCCGGGGAATCGGGCAGCGGATGCGCCACCGTGCACCGCTTCGGCGGCGCGGATCATCGCCTTGGACGGCACGCAACCGACGTTCACACAAGTTCCGCCGATTGTGCCGTCGCCAACGAGTGCAACCCGTTTTCCAGCCTCGGCGGCGGTGATGGAGGCGGAGAACCCGGCAGAGCCAGCACCCACGACAATGAGATCGTAATTGTCATCGCCGGTTTCACTGGGAGTGCAGCAGTCGTCTTTCGTTACAGTTTGGTCCATTTTCATTTCCTTTTCTTGACAACCGGTGCCGTCCTCGTGGACCGGTCAAATTTCGTTTCACACCATCGAACCGATGTCGGAGGCGTAACTGGGATAAGCGAAAATCATCGCCTTGATCTGATTTGCGGTCTGCCCGGCACCCATAGCCATGGCAAAAAGATTGATCTGCTCCTCGGCTCCTGGTCCGATCAGGTGCGCGCCGAGTATTTGCCCGCTGCCCCGTTCGACAAGAACCTTGTAGGCGGTCCGCTTCGCGCCGACGCGCAGCGACGAATACCAGCCCTCGGTCTTCTCGAAATGCGTGTCGAACGTCAGACCCCGTTCCCTGGCTGCCGCTTCCGACAAGCCTAGGGTGGCAACCATCGGCAGGGTGAAGACAACCGACGGGATCGGCGGGTATTTGACCTTGCGCGCGTCTTTACCGGCGAGCAGGTTCTTGCCCGCGACGCGTCCCTCTGCCGCCGAGACCGGGGTCAGATTCAGCCCGCTGTCGGCGCAATCGCCGGCGGCGAAGATCGCCGGATTGCTGGTGCGCATTGCGGTGTTCACCTTGATGCCACGGCGTGTGTATTCGACGCCGGCAGCCTCAAGATTCAGTCGGTCGATATTGGGCACCCGGCCTGTGCCATGCACCACCAGATCGCAAGTCACGGTTTCGGTGCCGTCGGGACGCTCCACGGTGACCAAAAATTCGTCGCCCTGCTTTTCAATTTTTGCCACCTTCGCCTTAGTGCGCAGATCGACGCCCAGCTCTTCGGTCGCCTCGACAAGCATTGCGACCAGGTCGGGATCGAAAGGACCCAAGGGGCGGTCCATCATCTCCAGCACAGTGACTTCGCTTGCGCCAGAGCGTTTGGCGATATGCGCGAATTCCATGGCAATGAAGCCGCCGCCGACAAAGGCGATGCGGTTCGGTCGCTCAGGCAGTTCCAGGAATTCGGTACTGGTGGCAAGATACTCCTCGCCTGGGATGTTCAGCGTCATCGGCCGGGCACCTGTGGCGATATGAAAATGCTTCGCCGTCAGGGTCTCGCCGTTCAACTCGATGGTATCGGGGCCGGTAAACCGCGCCTGCCCGTGCAAGACGTCGATCCCGGCCTTTTCCAGCCCGGCCTCGATGCGCGGTGGCATCGCGTCGGTGAAGGTGCGCTTGAAGGCGATCATGTCGGACCAGTTGACCGCAGGCTGCGCCTCCAGGCCCTTGCCTTTCATGTTTTCGGCCCACTCGACACCCTCGGTGACCGCGATCAGCATTTTCTTGGGGTCGCAGCCGCGCAAGGCGCAGGTGCCGCCATGGGGCTCGCTGTCGATGCTGGCGACGCTCCATCCGGCGTTCGCCGCCATCCGGGCGACACCATTGCCGCCAGTTCCACCGCCGATCACGATAAGGTCGTAACTACTCTTCATATTCTGCTTACCTACCTGGCTTTCGTCTTAGGCTTCATTCGGGCGGACGGCGGCCTGCGGGCGTTTTGCAAGCAGGTATACAATCGCGGCAACCGCGATCAGGGGCGTTGCCATGGAGATGAGGCCGGCGAACAAGCCAAAAAATCCGAATGAGCAGCACCCCATCATCTGCGGTGCCATTGGCATCATTTCATTTGCAGAATTCATCATATGTCAGTTCCTTTGAGATGCCGAATTGCGGGCGCTTTTCCGCCAAAGTGCGTAAATTGTCAGTAGGATGAAGATCCCCAATGCGGGGAACAACACAGCGTCCAGGTATCCCACAACTGCAGCCAGGCCGACCGCGCCGAAAAGGACCACCAAGACAGGTGTGAAGCAGCACAGTGCAGCGACGATCGTGCCGATCACGCCAACCTTTAGGAGAGTATTGGGGGATTTGTCGTCTGAACTCATGAACTTTCCAATTCTGTTTCTACCGAACATCGGGTCCGGCGGCGAATTACTTGCCTGATTGCATAGGCGACTACGAGGCCGACGCCTACCGCGGCGACCAAACCTCCGCCGCCGAGCCAGGTGCCGAGAGCACTCATCGCGCCGGATCCGAGAAGAAAGGCTCCACCACCGCCGCAGCAACCGCCGAACACCACGGGAAAGGCGACCACCCCGGCAACCTTGCCGATTGCCGACCAGGCCGACATCCTACCGGTGTCCGATATCGGCGGAGCCGGGCGCGACCTTGGCTTTGGGAAGGCAGCAGGTCTCGTCCTGCGCGCCATCGGCCTTTGCGGCGCGGTGCCGACGGATCTCCCGAACCAGCAGCACTGCACCGAAGGCAGCGACCACCGTGGCGATGCCGCCGAGCCCGGTCAGCCACCCGCCTATGCCGCCGAGAATGGCAGCAAGGATGACACCGCCGCCACCGCAACAGATCACCATGATCGGCGCGGCAATGATGAAGGCCAGAAGACCCCCCATGTGCTTGTCATCCATGGCCCTCGCCCTCCTTCAACCCTCAGGAGTCGCCTGACTGAAGCACTTCAGCTGGATAGCCGTTGGCAAGAACCGCGTTGATGATCATATCGGGACTGGCCGCCTGATCGTCGTAAGCGACCACATAGATGCCTTCCCCCCACGTCTCCCCCTCAAGGAAGTCGACGATTTCGACCGTTGGCACCCCACGCATCGCCGCCGCCACCGTGAAGGAGCAGGACGGGCAGGTCAGTTCGCCAACACCAACATTGATGCGCTGTTCATCTGCGGTGGCCGGGATTGCTGCGAACATTCCAAGCGTCGCAAGAACGAGGTGAAGATTTTTCATGGTTTAAGCCTTTCAGTAGGACAGGAAGTATGGGGTGAGATAGGGGAAGATCATCGCGACGGCGACGATGGCGGTTGCAATCCAAAGAATGGATCGCATGAATGTTCGGTTCATGGGCCGCGCGCAGGTTCCATCGGCACATGATTCGGCCGGTATCGGGCGGTAGGCCTTGTAAAAGCCGTAGCCGATGAACGCGGCGCTCAGCGCGAAGGTGATCCACTTGTATTGGTAGAGGGCGCCCAACTGGGCGATGAACACGCCGGTGACGCCGAAGCTCACCAGCACCAGCGGCAGGATGCAGCACGAGGTCATCGCCAGCGCGCCCAGCACCCCCAGACCGGTTGTTGCCCATGCCTTTTTATCGGCACCCGGCGTTTCGTCGAATGCCGTCTCCCGGCCTGTAGATGTGGTTTCAGTCATAATTCGAATCGTCCTTGCCTCATTGATGTTTTCAAACTAGTGTCTGTAGTTGGTACAGGCTCAAGGGGGTAATTTTGAAAAAACATCACAAACCTGTGAAGATCATTCGGCGCGGAGAATTGGCGCAGATGACAGGATGTAACCTGGAGACCATTCGTTATTACGAGAACATAGGCGTCATGCCTGAGCCGCCACGCTCCAGCAAAAACTACCGCGTCTACGATGACAGTCATGTCACGCGGCTGCGCTTTATTATGCGTTCGCGTGAATTGGGGTTCACGCTGGAAGAGGTTCGCGATCTCTTGGCGCTTGTCGATGGAGGCGCTCAGACCTGTGGCGAAGTGCAAGTTCTTGCAAATACGCATCTTACCTCGGTTCGCACCAAGATTGCCGATCTCAAGCGAATCGAGCACGTCTTGTCTTCTACCGTGGCGCAATGCACCGGCGACAACGTACCCGAGTGTCCCGTAATTGACGCGCTGACCGAAGTGGCATGAAAGACGTCACTTGAGAATGTCCACGCCAATTAACCAGACGGCCAGCGGAACCGGTGCCGTCGCTAGGATCACCGTAACCAAGATAGAGGGCAGTGAGAACAACCGGCTCAGCCCCGCAACCAGCAGTATTCCACCACCTCCACCAATCAAGCTATTGCCGGGCAGGTTGATCAACACGGCCAGCAGCACATAGCGATACCGCAATATCCATCGCCCAATCCACCGCGGCACCGCCGCATTGAGGTACTCTAGCCTCTCTTGACGGCTCATCACCTTCATCGCGTCTACAAAGGCGCAAGCGCGGTGGAGCCCCATTGTGTCCAAAAACTTGCACGGCAATGTTGTCGCGAAGGCCCACCCGATTGCGAAAGAAATCAACAATCCCGCTACAGTCGCAGCATGCACGAAGGGCGCGATCGCTGGTCCTTGCATGATGAGGAGTGCGATTCCGATTTCCACACCGGGGACAAATGGAATTGCCAGTAGCAAGGCGTAGACGACGAGGGCAGCAACGCCGAACCAGACCCCTGAAGACAATCCGGCATCAAGCTGTCCTTCGATAAGTTCGGTAAAACCCTTTCCAAGCAGGAAATTGAGCAGCAAGATTGCAGCAATCAGCACGGACCAGCGCAGCAAAGAAGTAAGCCGCGACGTCGACTTGGATGAATACTTCTCTGCAGATTCTTGCCCTTGGCTTTTGGTATCCGACTTGAAAGTCTCGTTCATCATCGCAACCACCTACGGCCCATGCGGCGCGAGGTTGGGTAACTTCGCATCGGGGCTGAGGTAGCGATCGAACCAGTCCCGGACCATGATCTGAACTTCAAGCTCGAATTCGGACATGCTGTGATCACCGCCTTCAAGCATAACGAGCCGGAAGGGCACGCGGCGGTCCAATAAAGTTTCTGATAGCCTTAGGGAGTCCGAAGGAGGCACACGCCAGTCTGCGGTGCCGTGCAGGATAAGAAGCGGAGTGGTCTGCGGAAATTTATCGACGAGATTGAGTGCTGAGCGAGCATCGAGTTCAATCTCAAGCTCCGCACCTTGCCGGTCAATAGCTTCCGCATAGACCCGCATCATTTCCGGCCGGGCTTCCAATCCTGCCCGAAGATCAGTTGGTCCGGCCATCACGACGGCGGCGCGGATACGATTTGTTCTTGTCACGGTAAGATATGTCATCAAGCCGCCGCGGCTATGGCCCATCACCCCAATACGGTCCGCATCGACCGACTCTAGTCGATCCAACACATCAATCAGCGAAAGCACATCTCCGACATCTTCGCCTCCAAACCCATCGTGGCCAGGGGCTCCTGCGGTTCCCCGGTATTGGCTCGCCACCACAACAAACCCTTCCGCCGCCAAATCAACAAGTTGCAAAAAATCTAGATTAGGGGCGAGCATGCCGAATGTACCGTATCCGCCGCGATTGTAGATAATGGCCGGATGCGGACCAGGAGCGTTTGGTTCAAAAAGAAAACCGGCCACTGGCAGCCCGCCGCTATCGTATGTTATTTCCCGGATTCTCACGCGGGCCAAAGCATCGTTGTTGAGCAAAGGCAGCGTCTCGAGAACGTCGGCTCCAATCGACAGCGACACCTCCGTCGAAGTCAGGAGCGCTTGGGGCGCGTTTTGCTCGGTACCCTGCTGCGCAGACGCTGCTGTCGCCGAGGCTATCATAACAGACACGACAGAGCTGCGGCATACGGACCAAAGAGTTCGCCGATGTTTACGGTTGGTTGTTTCATATTGTTGCGTCAATGCTTTGCCAGATTTGATCAGTTCCGAATATCTCAATGGCAGTCCTACGGCCTGTAGTGAGTACAGAGTCAAGGGGTTCTCTTCGGGGGCCGGTTTGCGCAGTGTCCATCTGGTCGCGCTGATCAAGCCCTTACCCTTATTTTCAAATGCGAGCTGCTTCATAAGATGCAAAGATGGGCACTTCGCTGCCCACTCAACCCGTCAAGACCGCGCGTACATGTAATGTCAGGTAGGGACGGATTTGTCCCGCAAGGTGTAGGTTGCTATTGCCAGCATCGCCGTACGCTTCTTGAGCGACCGGTTCTTCTGCTGCTTGGCAGCATCAAATTTTTGGCAACTGCAGCATTTTTTCGCTTCAGGCGAGCGCAGCGAGAAGTTCGAATTCACAACTTGGGGCTCTCTGCCGTCGTTATCTGCGCGCAGAACGAATGGCTGTTTCCCGCAAGGCCGGGTTGGCGCCGGGTTTGTCAAAGCACCTAGATGTCGATCCGCCACATCCTAAAGCGCCGCTGCCCTGTCATCTCACGGATCAAGCCCCTTTCTTCCAGCCTGATCAGATTGCGTTGCACAGCAGCCCGGCTCGCACCGGTCAAGGCCTCGGCCATAGGAGCCGAGGCCAAAGGCCATTCCGTGAGGACTTTGCGCAAAGCTACAGGTGTACGACCCGACAGTTGCGCCATCGCGCTCTTCGCGCGAACGCCCCATTCTTCAATACCATCCAGGTGACGCATCGCAGTCAAAATGGCGCTGTCCATGCCATCTAGCCAGCGGTCCAACCGCTCTAACGGCAAGCCGGAGGCACGCAGCCCCCCTGCCCCACCCATGGCCAGCGGTGCAAAGATGGCACCGCTTCCGTCGCTGGCCGCGATCCTGGCAGCTGTGACGGCCGCTTCGATCTGGTCGCCGTGTTGCCCGAGACCCGCCATGCTCCAAAGGTGATATCCCATACAGGCGCGTGTAATTGGGTGCAGATCGGAAGCTGCCGTCATCACAGCTAGCCATCCGCGAGCGCGATCTTCGAAACGCTCGGCGCTGTCCTCGATGTTCTCGGGATCGCGGCGGTCAAGAAACGCTGCAAGATCGACCTTCGGGCCGGGACCACCTGTCAGGCGACGAACAGCCCACCCAATTCGGGCCAGCGCTTCCGGATCATCCTGCGCGCCAGACAATCGCATTGATATCCAAAGAGCGAGGCGGTCAGAACTCACCCGATCCCCTGCAAGCCAGCTGACGTCTGCCGCCTCGATCAGTGCCAGTCTGTTTCGCCAGCCATTCGGGCCACGCAGCAACCGGTCATCCAGCGCACCCAAGCGTCCAGCCACCTTTGCCAGCCGCGCAGAGTGAGCCCCCTCTGCCTTTGCCCAATCGTCGATGACCGCGGTATCAGGCGGTTCCGCCCGTGGCCCGGGAGGCAAATCATCCGGTCCCTCTTCGAGCGGCCCCGGCAGGAACCAGAGGTCGTCTTCGTGAGTCTCCTCATCCCCCTCGACAGTGATGAGGGGGTCGTCGAAATCATCAAGAAAAGTAGATGCTTGCGGCTTCATATATGCAAAATACTATTATTATGCACATTACCCAAGCAGTTTTATGGTCATTGCCCATGCTCTTTATGTAGTATGCGCGCGCGACCGCCGGCGGAACCTCTCAGATCGCGCTCAGCGCAAGGAAACCAAGGGATTGTGCGCCAGCACGACGTGAGAACACTTGCTTGCATTCGTTTACAAATGGTCGTTTA
>JBFIHV010000040.1:0-12666 GCA_041601595.1 Amylibacter sp.
ACGAGGGCATCCCTCACCAGCACCGAGCAGCAGTTTCGAACGATAATGGCCGATCTATACTCGGATTGGGGGCTGCGCAGTCAGCGTATCTATCGTTGATGGGATACCCCTTGCTGGTCGTTTCAGAGTAATCCCGCTTGGTACCGGCAGGGCGGTCGCCGGACCTGTCAGAGGAATTCTGCTAGGGGCGGGCAGGGCGGTCGGCTAGCTGTCACGGATGACAAAACGCAGCCCCTTTTGCTAATTCAAAACTTCGCCCGAGATCATCCGCCGTGCGGTGATCCTCTACGTTCGGTTTCCGCTGTCACTTCGGAATGTCGAAGACCTGCTGCATGAGTGCGGCATTGACGTCAGCAACCGTGACGCCAATCCGCTCTGGCCAAGGCAATGCAATCAGGCGGGGTCCATATGCGTTCACACAAGACATTACCCAAAAATGCCTTGATTCTTTGCGCGCGATAGGAAAAAATGAAAACTGGGAAATATTTGGAGTTTTCCGCCCCGAGGCGGCGGAGTCAATGGAGCAAGATGGCCCACAAGAAAATCAAGAACATGGAAGAGTTCGCCGCGGTCAGCGGGCTGTCGCGCCCGACCGTGTCCAAGTACTTCAATGACCCTGACAGCGTCCGCGCAACGACGCGTGAACGGATCGAAACCGCAATCGAAAAATACAACTACAGCCCCAACATCTTTGCCATCAACCAGAACCGCAAGCTGACCAAGAATATCGGTATCGTGGTCCCCTATCTTGCCGACCCGTTCTATGCCGAGATCGCCCGAAAGATCGAGAAACGCTGCGTCGAGGCCGGATTCTGGCCGATGCTATTTAGCTCCTACGGCGACCAGCAGCTTGAAAACGACATCCTCGACAGCCTGCGGGGGCTCCGGCCGGCGGCCGTGCTATTGGCCCCGTTGGGACGCACCTCGGACCGGGCGGCGATCGAGAAATTCACCCGCGACGTGCCCACGGTTTTGTTCGACAGCAATATCGAAGGTATTGGTCAAGCTTTTGTCGGATCAGACAATTTCAGCTTTGTGTCGCAGACCGTGGAATATCTGACGCGCAGCGGCGAGCCGCCGTCTTTCTTTGAAATGCGCACGCCCGCGAACCCGAATGCCAACAAGCGGCGCCTGGCCTATATCGCGATTATGGAACGGCTGGGGTTCGAGCCGAACGTGATCAAGGTCGAAGGCGAAGGCTGGGCATTCGAAGAGATCGGACGAAACGGTGCGTTCAAGATTCTGCAAGAGCGCACGCTTCCGACCGACACCGTGCTGTGCAGCAACGACCGTCTTGCGATCGGCTTTCTCTCGGCCTGTTACGAACTGGGGATTCGGGTTGGTCGCGACGAGGGATGCAGTCTGAGGGTGGCCTCGAATGATGATCACCCCTACTCGAAATTCACTTGTCCCTCATTGACGACGGCAGCCCACGATTACGATTCCGTGGCCAATGGCAGCGTTGAAACCTTGTTCGAACTTATTGAATCGGGGGGAAGATTCTCGAAAAGAACCGAGACGCTTTACGCCGCCAGGCTGGTGTTGCGTGCTTCGGCGTAACTTAGACTAAATTTGCGCGCGCAAATTTTTTATTGACGCGGCGGAATTTTTCACGGTAGTTTGAGAGGTGCAGCATCTAATTCAGGGAGGACTAGGATGTATCTCAAGAACGCACTTCATGCGGCGACTGCAATTTCACTGATCGGAACCTACACCGCTTATGCGGATACCATCACCATCGCGACGGTCAACAACGGCGATATGATCCGTATGCAGGGCCTGACCGATGACTTCACCGCCAAGACCGGCCATGAGGTCGAATGGGTCACGCTGGAGGAAAACGTCCTGCGTCAGCGTGTGACGACCGATATTTCCACCAAGGGTGGAGCCTTCGACATTATGACTATCGGCATGTACGAAACGCCGATCTGGGCGGCCAATGGCTGGATGGTTCCGCTTGATGATCTCAGCGCCGAGTACGATGTCGACGACATCTTGCCCGCCATGCGCGCAGGTCTGAGCCATGACGGCACGCTTTATGCGGCCCCGTTCTATGGCGAAAGCTCGATGGTCATGTACCGGACCGACCTGATGGAAAAGGCCGGACTGGAAATGCCCAAGGCGCCGACATGGGAATTTATCCGCGAGGCGGCAGCCGCGATGACGGATCGCGACAACGAGATTAACGGCATCTGCCTGCGCGGCAAGGCCGGTTGGGGTGAAGGCGGTGCTTTCATCACTGTTACGGCAAACGCGTTTGGAGCGCGCTGGTTCGACGAAGACTGGAATGCCCAGTTCGATCAACCCGAGTGGAAAAATGCGCTGGAGTTTTTCGTTGGCATGATGGCCGAATCCGGTCCTCCGGGATACGCCACCAACGGTTTCAACGAAAACCTGTCGCTGTTCCAGCAGGGCAAATGCGGCATGTGGATTGACGCGACTGTTGCGGCTTCCTTTGTTACCAACCCCAACGACTCCACAGTGGCCGACAAGGTCGGCTTTGCGCTCGCACCGGACACTGGTCTCGGCAAGCGCTCAAACTGGCTTTGGGCCTGGGCGCTCGGCATCCCTGCCAGCACCCAGAAAGTGGATGCAGCCAAGCAGTTCATCGAGTGGGCAACATCGAAGGACTACCTTGATCTGGTCGCCGCGAAAGAAGGTTGGGCGAACGTTCCGCCAGGAACTCGGACCTCGCTTTATGAAAACCCTGAATACCAGAAGGTTCCGTTTGCTCAGATGACGCTGGACTCGATCAATGCCGCCGATCCGAACAACCCAACGGTGAAACCGGTGCCATACGTCGGCGTCCAGTTTGTCGCTATTCCCGAGTTCGCCGGTATCGCGACAGAGGTGAGCCAAGAGTTCTCCGCGGTCTATGCAGGACAGCAATCTGTGGACGAAGCGCTGGCCAAGGCCCAGGCTTTGACCAACGACGCCATGGAAGCCGCTGGCTATCGCTAAGGCTGTTTCGGGCAATTCCAGAGGGCGGTGCGCCGCCCTCTGATTTTCCAGGCGCTCTCGATTTCCAAGTTCATCGAACTGCAGCGCCGGTCTGCAAACGAGGGAAAAGTATCATGGCTACAAAAGCTTCGCGATCCGCCGCCCGTGTGATGATGGCACCAGCAGTGGTCTTGCTCCTGGGCTGGATGCTCGTTCCCCTTATCTTGACGCTTTGGTTTTCGTTCACGAAGTATCTTCCGCTGCGAGGAGACTCCATTGCCAATGGTCTGGACTGGGTGGGATTTGAAAACTACAGCCGCTTTGTCACTTCCAGTTCGTTTTGGCCCAGCGTACAAACCACTCTGATTATCGTCGGTGGCGTACTTGTCATCACTGTGGTGCTTGGCATTCTTTTGGCCATCCTTCTGGATCAGCCGATGTGGGGACAAGGCGTTGTCCGCATCTTTGTGATTGCACCATTTTTCGTGATGCCCACCGTGTCCGCTCTGGTCTGGAAGAACATGTTCATGGACCCCGTGAACGGCCTGCTGGCGCATATTTGGAAATTCTTTGGCGCGACCCCGGTTGAATGGCTGAGCCAGGCATCATTGCCGTCGCTCATAATGATTGTAAGCTGGCAGTGGCTGCCATTTGCGACGCTGATTTTGCTGACTGCGATCCAGTCGCTGGACAGCGAGCAGCTGGAGGCCGCAGAAATGGACGGCGCACCGGTGCTGAAGCGTTTCTGGTACATCGTACTGCCCCACCTGAGCCGCGCCGTCACAATCGTGATCCTGATACAAACGATCTTTCTGCTGTCGATATTTGCGGAAATCTTCGTCACGACCGGAGGTTCATTCGGCACCAGGACGCTCAGTTACCTCATTTTCCAGCGCGTACTCGAAAGCCAAAACATCGGCCTCGGGTCGGCGGGCGGTGTTTACGCCATCATCCTTGCCAATATCGTTGCGATCTTCCTTATGCGCATCGTCGGCAAGAACCTGGACGCATAGGGGAGGAAAACCATGGCCCGCGCCGTCACACCAAAACGCAAAATGATCAACACGATGGCCGCCTGGGCCGTCGGGCTGCTGATCTTCTTCCCGATCCTCTGGACGATCCTGACCAGCTTCAAGACGGAAGCTCAGGCGATCAACGATCCGCCGCTGTTTCTGTTCTTCGACTGGACGCTTGAGAACTACTCCGTGGTTCAGGAACGCTCTGACTATATGCGGTTCCTGTGGAACTCTGTCATTCTGGCCGGCGGATCGACCATCCTGGGTATCATCATTGCGGTCCCGGCAGCCTGGTCGATGGCCTTCGTGCCTTCGAGGCGGACCAAGGATATCCTGCTTTGGATGCTCAGCACCAAGATGCTGCCGGCAGTGGGTGTGCTTTATCCGATCTATCTGATGTTCATCCAGCTGGGCCTGCTGGACACAAGGTTCGGCCTGACCATCGTGCTGATGCTGATCAACCTGCCGATCATCGTCTGGATGCTCTACACTTACTTCCGCGAGATCCCGGGGGAAATACTGGAGGCGGCACGGATGGACGGAGCAGGGCTCAAGGAAGAGATCCTCTATGTGCTTACGCCGATGGCCATCCCGGGCATTGCCTCGACCGTGCTTCTGAATTTCATCCTTGCCTGGAACGAAGCCTTCTGGACGCTCAACCTGACGGCCGCCAAGGCCGCTCCGCTGACCGCCTTCATCGCCAGCTATTCCAGCCCCGAGGGGCTGTTCTATGCCAAGCTCAGCGCAGCCTCGACAATGGCTATCGCTCCGATCTTGATCCTCGGCTGGTTCAGTCAGAAACAACTTGTCCGCGGCCTGACGTTCGGCGCGGTTAAATAAGGACCGGAAAAATGGGAAGCATACAACTCGAAAAAGTGACCAAGAGCTTCGGCGACACAGAGGTTATCCCTCCGCTGGATCTGACGATAGAAGATGGTGAATTCACCGTATTTGTCGGCCCTTCGGGCTGCGGTAAATCCACCCTTCTGCGCCTGATCGCGGGTCTGGAAGATATCACATCCGGCAAGATCAGCATCGATGGCAGCGATGCAACCAATATACCGCCTGCCAAACGCGGCCTTGCGATGGTATTCCAATCCTATGCTCTCTATCCGCATATGTCGGTGCGCAAGAATATCGCGTTCCCGCTGCGTATGGCCAAGATGGATCGGGCCGAGATCGACCGGCGAGTGGACAACGCGGCATCCGTTCTGAACCTGTCGGACTATATCGACCGGCGGCCGGGCCAGTTGTCGGGTGGCCAGCGCCAGAGGGTCGCCATCGGCCGTGCCATCGTGCGCGAACCGGCGGCTTTTCTGTTTGACGAGCCGCTGTCGAACCTTGACGCCGCATTGCGCGTCGGCATGCGGCTGGAAATCAGCGAGCTGCATAAGCGTTTGCAGACCACGATGATCTATGTGACCCACGACCAGGTCGAGGCCATGACAATGGCCGACAGGATCGTTGTCTTGCGGGCCGGCTATGTCGAGCAGGTGGGTTCGCCGCTGGAATTGTACCACAGGCCGCGTAATATCTTTGTTGCAGGCTTCATCGGGTCCCCGAAAATGAACCTGATCGACGGCGCAGAAGCAAAAAAGCACGGCGCCCATACCATTGGCATCAGACCCGAGCATATCGACGTGGTCGAAAGCGGCGGCGCCTGGCAAGGAACCGTGGGCGTGGCCGAGCATCTGGGCTCGGACACATTCTTTCACGTCCACGACACCGGTCTGGCCGAGACGCTGACAGTCCGTGCACCGGGCGAGGTCAGTTACCGCCACGGCGACAAGATCCATTTGCAACCGCGCGAGGATGTCGTCCACAAATTTGACGCCGAAGGTCTGAGGATCGAATGAAACGGCTTGCAGGAAAGACAGCCCTGATCACCGGCGCGGCGCGAGGCATCGGACGAAGCTTTGCCGAAGCCTATATCCACGAGGGCGCACGCGTCGCGATCGCCGATATCGACATCGCGCGGGCAACGGCCACCGCCGAGGAAATCGGTGCGCTCGCCGTGGAAATGGACGTGACGGACCAGGCCAGCATCGACGCGGCGGTCGCCACAACCGTCGAGGCATTCGGCCAGATCGACATCCTGATCAACAATGCGGCACTTTTCACCGCAGCGCCGATTGTGGAAATCACCCGTGCTGATTATGCCCGGGTGTTCGAGATCAATGTCGGCGGAACGCTTTTCACGCTGCAGGCGGTGGCACGGCACATGATCGAAAAAGGGATTAGGGGAAAGATCATCAATATGGCCAGCCAGGCCGGACGGCGGGGGGAGCCGCTGGTGGCGGTCTATTGCGCCACGAAGGCGGCCATTATCAGCCTGACCCAATCGGCCGGGCTGAACCTGATCGCACACGGGATCAATGTGAACGCGATTTCGCCGGGCGTTGTGGATGGTGAGCATTGGGATGGCGTGGACGCTTTCTTTGCCAAATACGAGAACAAAGCGCCTGGACAGAAAAAGAAAGAGGTGGCCGCGTCGGTTCCCTATGGCCGCATGGGGCGGGCAGAGGATCTGACGGGGATGGCTGTATTTCTTGCCAGCGACGAAGCCGAATACATCGTTGCCCAAACGTATAACGTGGACGGCGGGCAATGGATGAACTGACCGAATAACGCGCTTTGGAGAAAATCAAGATGAGACTCAGCAACGATACGCTGGCCGACCTTCCCAAGGAAATCTCACGCCCGACATATGACCGTTCCCGGCTATCGCCCGGCATCGTCCATATTGGCCTCGGCAACTTTCACCGGGCACATCAGGCCTGGTACCTGCACCGGTTGATGCAGCAGGGGATGGCGCTCGATTGGGCGATCATCGGGGCGGGCGTCAGGTCATTCGATGCGGCGCAACGCGAAAAACTACTGGCCCAGGATTGCCTGACCACGTTGATCGAACTGGACCCGGCCGGCATGTCGGTGGAGGTCGTGGGCTCTATGATCGACTACCTGCCCATCGAAGAGGGCAACGGCCCCCTGATTGCGCAAATGGCCGATCCGGCGATCCGGATCGTTTCGCTGACGGTAACCGAGGGCGGCTATTACATCGACGCCGTGACCAAGGGATTCGACGCCAGCCATCCAGACATCCGGCACGACACGGCCAACCCGGAGCGGCCGCGAACGGCCTTTGGCGCGATGGTCGCGGCCCTGAAACAGCGGCGCGAGGCAGGTATCGGCCCGTTCACCGGGCAATGCTGCGACAATTTGCAGGGCAACGGAAAAATCCTCCGGCAGACCGTGGTCTCGCTGGCGCGACTCTCCGACCCGGGCCTGGCGGATTGGATTGACGAAAACATGAGCTTCCCGAACGCGATGGTGGACTGCATCGTGCCTGCGACCGGGCCGAAAGAGTTGGAACTCGTCAGGAAACTCGGCATAGACGACGACGCCCCGGTCACCCACGAAAACTTTCGCCAATGGGTGATGGAGGACGATTTTTGCGCCGGACGTCCTGACTGGGATATCGCCGGGGTAACTTTCTCCGATGATGTCCATGCCTACGAAACGATGAAGCTGCGTATACTCAATGCCGGCCACCAGGTGATTACAACGCCAGGCGATCTGCTGTCCGTTGAAACCATTTCCGGCTGCATGGCACATCCGTTGATCCGGGGTTTGTTCCGAAAGGTGGAGACAGAGGAAATTGCGCCGCTGGTACATGCAGTACCGGGCATGACCCCCGAACAGTACATAGATCTCATTGATCACCGTTTCTCGAACCCCGAGATCCACGACACCACCCGCCGCAACTGTTTTGACGGATCGTCGAAACATCCCGGCTGGATTCTGCCTATGGTGCGCGAACGCCTGGCGGCCGGCGCATCGGTGGAGGGACTCGCCCTGTCTTCTGCGATCTGGGCGCGGTGGTGCGCAGGGACGCGGGAGGACGGATCGAAAATAGAGCCCAACGATCCGCTGTGGGACACGCTTACCGTCGCTGCGGCGGAAGCGCGCGAACGGCCGCTTGCGTGGCTCGAACAGCGGCACATTTTCGGCGACCTCGTGGAAAAGGAAGCTTTCGCCAAGCCATTCGAGCGGTGGTTGTCGAAGATCTGGTCGGACGGGTGCCGAGCGACGTTGCAAAAGTATCTGGCCGGGCCGTGACGGCAGCGTAACGACCGGCACCAACAATGAAAAGGGAGAGGTGAATGAAGCTGTCAAATGTTTTCGACGCATCTGCCTTACAGGAGACAGCAAACCGTATCGCTGCCTTGCCAAGGGGCGGCGGGCGCCGGCTGGTTGCTGGCGCCGGCGCGGCAGCCATCGGGCCGGAGTGTGACGTGGCGATCGTCGAAGGGAACTACCTGCTGTTTGACGAATCCCCGTGGTCGGCGCTTGCCCCCCTTTGGGACATCTCGGCCTGGCTTGAAGTCCCGGAGACCGTCCTCAGGGAACGCTCTGTGCGACGCTGGCTCGATCACGACCACACTCCCGAATCCGCCTTAGCCCGCGCTGAGGGTAACGACCTGCCCAATGCCCGCCGGATCGCTTTGGCCCGCTTGCCGGCCGGCATAGCCCACCGGAATTAACATACGGAGATTTCCCGTGCTGGACCAACGAAAGAACGATGACGCCGTTATGGCGAACTGCATTCGCGTATTGGCCATGGACGCCGTCGAGGCGGCCAATTCCGGCCATCCCGGCGCGCCGATGGGCATGGCCGATATCGCCGCGGTACTCTACGCGCGGCACCTTAAGTTCGACGCCGCCGATCCGGATTGGCCCGACCGCGACCGGGTGATCCTGTCCAATGGGCACGCGTCCGCGATGCTGTATGCGTTGCTTTATCTGACCGGCACACCCGGTATGACGCTCGACGAAATCAAGGGATTCCGCCAGTGGGGATCGAAAACCGCGGGCCATCCTGAATATGGCCATGCGCCGGGGATCGAGACCACGACCGGCCCGCTTGGGCAGGGCCTCGGCAATTCCGTCGGTTTCGCGCTGGCCGAATGGCGCCTGCGCGAGGAGTTCGGGGCCGATCTGTGTGACCACCGCACCTGGGTCTTCTGCGGTGACGAGTGCTTGATGGAGGGCATCGGCCAGGAGGCGGCTTCGCTGGCCGGGCACTTGGGTCTGGGACGGATCAATCTGCTTTATGACGACAACGGTATTTCCATCGACGGCAGCACCGAATTGAGTTTCAGTGATGACACGCCAGCAAAGTTTGCCGCGATGGGCTGGCACGTTCAGGAAGCCGATGGTCACGACCATGACTCTATCGACGCTGCGCTGACCGCCGCCTCGACCGAGACCTCGCGCCCATCGATCATCCTTCTCAAAACAACAATCGGCTTTGGCTCTCCCAGTCGCGCCGGCAGCGAGAAGGTTCACGGCGCGCCCTTGGGCGCTTCCGAACTGGCCGCGACCAAGGCCGCGCTCGGGCTTCCAGAGGACCCTTTCGGATTGCCCCCTGGTGGGCTGGACCATTGGCGTGCTGCGGGTCGCCGCGGCGCGGCGGAGCGGACGGCCTGGCAAGCACGGCTGGACAATGCCGAACCCGTCCTTAGGGCCGAGTTCGAGCGGCGGATGCGGGGTGATCTTCCGGCTGAGTTCGAGAGCGCTTTTGAGGATGCGCGTGCTGCGCTGATCGCCGCACCAAAAAAGGTTGCCACCCGCAAGGCGAGCGAAATGGCGCTGGACGTGTTCACCGCTGCCGTGCCGGAACTGGTCGGCGGTTCGGCGGACCTTACCCATTCCAATCTGACTATCACCAAAGCCACTGAGAAGAGATTCACCCGCAGTGAATCTGGCCGCTACGTCAGCTATGGTGTGCGTGAATTTGCCATGGGCGCCGCGCTGAACGGGATGGCGCTGCACGGCGGCGTGATCGCTTACGGCGGCACCTTCCTGGTGTTTTCGGATTACATGCGAAATGCCATCCGGTTGGCGGCGATGAACCACAAGCGGGTGATCTTCGTGATGACCCACGATTCCATTGGACTGGGTGAGGATGGTCCGACACACCAGCCGGTCGAACATCTGGCCAGCTTGCGCGCTATTCCGGGCCTGCAGGTTTTCCGACCAGCCGATGTCGTGGAGACGCTGGAAGCCTGGCATGTGGCGCTTAGGTCCCGCAACGCCGCGTCGCTTCTGGCTCTGTCCCGGCAAGGCGTTCCACAATTGCGGCTTGACACAGTGAACGAAAACTTGACCGCGCGCGGCGGCTATGTCTTGCGCGAGGCCGTCGGGCCGCGAGACGTGACGCTGATTGGCACCGGCACCGAACTGCACATGGCTGCCGAGGCCGCCGACGAACTGTCCGCCAAAGGTGTCCGCGCAGCTGTGGTGTCGCTGCCGTCGTGGGATTTGTTCGAGGCGCAACCCTCGGCATACCGGACCGAGGTTCTCGGATCCGCGCCGCGCATTGCCATAGAGGCGGCGAGCCCCTTCGGCTGGACCCGCTACGTGGCCTCGGACGACGACTTCATCGGCGTGCGCGGCTACGGTGCCTCCGCTCCGGCCGAGCGCATCTACCAGGAATTCGGCATCACCAAAGACGCCGTGATCAAGCGTGCGCTGGAACTCATCCGGGGCTAACCGACACAGAGGAGAAACTACGTGGCAAACGTGCTTGAGCAACTCAGAGAAATGACCGTCGTCGTCGCCGATACCGGCGAAGTCGGGGCCGTGAAACGGCTGCACCCGGTCGACTGTACAACCAATCCCTCGCTGGTTCTGGGGGCATTGAAAGACCCCGATTCGGAAGCGCTGGTGGCCCGCGAAATCGAAGCTGCACGGGCAGCAGGAATGTCCGCCGAAGAGGTAACCGATACCCTGACGGTCGCCGTTGGCGTGGAACTGACCAAACTGGTGCCGGGTCGTGTATCGACCGAAGTCGACGCCCGCCTGTCCTTCGATAAGGACGCCTCGGTCAAACGCGCGCGCGCCATTATTGCGGACTACGCCAAACGGGGGATCGGCAAAGAGCGCGTCCTGATCAAGCTGGCTTCGACCTGGGAAGGGATCCGCGCGGCCGAGATCCTTCAGGACGAGGGGATCGATTGCAACCTGACGCTGCTCTTCTCCATGGCCCAGGCGGTTGCCTGCGCCGATGCAGGCGCTTTCCTGATCTCGCCTTTCGTTGGGAGGATCACCGATTGGTACAAAAAACACGAGGGCCGTGACAGTTATGCGCCGGCCGAAGACCCGGGCGTGAAATCGGTAATGCGGATCTATGACTACTACAAATCCAATGGTATCGGGACTGTCGTGATGGGGGCGTCGTTCCGAAATACGGACCAGATCAAGTCGCTCGCGGGATGCGACAATCTCACGATTTCTCCCAAGCTGATGGACGAACTGGCCCATGACCGGTCCGATTTGCCGAGGGCGTTGTCACCTGAGACAGCGATCGGCATGGCGCCGGTGACGATGGACGAGGCGACATTCCGCTGGGAAATGAATGCAGATGCCATGGCCACCGAAAAGCTGGCTGAAGGCATCCGCAATTTTCACGCGGATCATGTTAAGCTGATCAAGATCGTTTCAGCACGAATGGGCTGAGACAGCAACGCATTGTTTGGCGTGAATGTCTGCGTAAATCCTTGCATCCGGATCGCACCATTCGGCAATCGCTGTTGTAAAGCAGTCAAAAGCCGCGACATTGGGATGCCGCACGGGGAGAGCGGCATGCCAATGCGCCAAACTCACAGTGTCGAAGCCCGAGATGTGTTAGAGGGCATAAATAGAAGAAGCCCGCATCATCGGCGTCGAATTGGCACAAAACGTGTTTCAGACGCACCGGGCGGCGGCGGACGGGGGCATCAAGCCCCTAGAAGTCGCGCGTAAACCGTAGATTCAAGGAATATCAGTTACTTAGGAGGCGAAAAAGGCTCGACGCCAGTCGCGTCCGCTCCGCCGCCAATGCCGAATAACGCCCGGCTATTGTGATGTTTCAGGTTGCTTCCCCAAACCAGACCCTAACTATAACCTATACTCGATAGCTCGGTATGCCAGTTTATGGGGGTAATGATTCAATGAAGGGGCATGCCTCTTTGAATGCTGCGTTGAAGTTGGTGGGTCCGCGACTCGAGCCCATCCGAAATCTCAACCGAATCGCCAATTTCAAGATGAACCGCGCCGCTGCTCTGACCGTGTGGCGTCAACTTGGTGCAAGCTAACGGATTGCTTTCACAACGAAACGGAGACTGGTTCGCATTGGTTTGACAGCACCGTCGTCCAGACATGGCTGCTCCCTCCCGACACATCAGCATTTTGCAATTGACGGGGCTTCTTGAATAATTATTATAATAATTACTATTATATGGATGAAATTGATGTCAAAAACCCCTCCGCGTCTGGCGCGCCGGAAGCTATCCGATCAAATAGTTGATCAGGTGAAATCCTGGTTGATGGCCAAATCGATGCAGCCGGGTGACCGTCTTCCGCAGGAAAAGGAACTTTTGGATCTGTTCGGGGTGAGTCGCGGCACCATCCGCGAAGCGCTGAAGGCGTTGGAGGTGCAGGGAATTATCCGGGTCTCTGCAGGGCGCACCGGCGGTGCCGTGGTTGCCGAGGTTCCGTATGAATCGGCGGCCAGCCTTCTGACCAACTATTTCTATTTCAAGAACCTGCAGGCTGACGAAATCTATGCGATGCGGAGGCTGCTGGAACCGGAAATGGCCGCAACCGCGGTCGCGCATCTGCGGGAAGAGGATTTCAACCGTCTGGAAGATCTGATCGAAGCCTGTGA
>JBFIHV010000041.1:0-12592 GCA_041601595.1 Amylibacter sp.
GCCTTGGTCGCGATGCCGCGCGCGGACACGGCGGTATTGCCGTCTTCGTAATACTGTTTCGTCAGATCGACGATCTTGTGGCCCGCCTGTTTGAACAGGCTTTCGCGGTCCGAATGCGTCGCCAGCGTAGAACCGTTTCCGGGCAGCGCCAGACCCAGCGCTTCGGCCAGACAGTTCATCGAGTTCGCGGTGAACATGCCGGAACAGGAGCCGCAGGTCGGGCAGGCGTTTTCCTCGAAAGCCTGAACCTCGGCATCGGTGCGGTCGGGGTTGGCTGCCTCGATCATGGCATCGATCAGGTCTACAGCGCGCTCGATCCCGTCGATTTCGACCTTGCCGGCCTCCATCGGCCCGCCCGAGACGAAAACGACCGGGATATCCAGCCGCATGGCGGCCATCAGCATGCCCGGCGTGATCTTGTCGCAGTTCGAGATGCAGACCATCGCGTCGGCGCAGTGGGCGTTGACCATGTATTCGACGCTGTCGGCGATGATCTCGCGGCTCGGCAGCGAATAGAGCATGCCATCGTGGCCCATTGCGATACCGTCATCGACCGCGATGGTGTTGAATTCCTTGGCGACGCCGCCGGCGTTCTCGATCTCGCGCGCGACCAGCTGTCCCAGATCCTTGAGGTGCACGTGACCCGGCACGAATTGCGTGAACGAGTTCACAACCGCAATGATCGGCTTGCCGAAATCGCTGTCTTTCATGCCTGTTGCGCGCCACAACCCGCGGGCACCCGCCATGTTGCGGCCGTGGGTCGTCGTTCTGGAACGATAGGGAATCATGTCTAGCCCTCAATCTGCTGGTAAGAATTAATCTGGCTCGTTTTGCACGACAGACCAGCAGATTTCCAGCCCAAACAGTGCATTTTCAGCCAAACAGTCGGCGCAGCCAGTTGATAAAGCGCCTGAGCACCCCGCCGGCATCGCTCGCGCGGTCCTCTACATCGTCCCAGGCGTCGCCGATATCTTCCAGGACCGGATCGATGCGGCGGCGCTTGAACCGCTGCAGGAGGCGATAGACGCCCAGCAGCAGCATCGAGACCATGAAAAGCAAGAAGATGTTGAACCACGGGATCAGCGTCACATCAGGCCCCGATACCTGCTTTATCGACGTCGCATTCGGAAAGATCGAAAACATATTGTTGCGCCAGCCGTAATGCCGCACCGCAACCCATTTCGGGTTGTCGCGGGTCGAGACCAGCTGTTTCGCCTTGGCGTTCAGATCGGAACTGTCGAACTTGAAATAGAACGGCCAGCCCCAGCCCGTGTCTTCGTTGCGGAACACCATGACGCTGCCGTCCGGGTATTCGGTATCGATGAACCGGACGTCCCGCGTATCCTGCTGAGTCGTTCCGGCGTCGGGCTTGGCCCAGAACAGGGCATTGCTGGAAACATCCATGCGCTTTTCATAGGCGTCCAGGATAAGCACGATATCCCGCTGCGGCAGGGTGTAATGCGCCAAACCGGCCAGAAAGGCCAGCGACAGGGTAATGATCGCCCATTTGAAGTATTTCATATCCGCAATCTCTTATTCCCGTTCCGGGGTTCATGACCCTATATGATGGCTTGTAGCAGGCAATTCCACCGCGAAACCTGAAAAAGCCGATTCTTGCCGTGAAATCGTTCGTGATGTTTATTATTTATGACGGCATGATAATTTTAATGCACAGGTATATTGCGCAGGCAAACGGAATATGGCATCCATTCTGCCAACTTTAGATCTTCTAAAAAGGTGCGTTTCATGCTTGATAATACCGACCTTCAGTCGATCCTCCGCGACCCTTCCCTGCTGTGCAGCAAAGCCTATGTCGCGGGCGAATGGATCGATGCCGCCGATGGCGCGACCTATCCCGTTCTGAACCCTGCACGGGGCGATGTTCTGGTCGAACTGCCAGATCTTTCGGTCGAGGACGCGAAGCGCGCGATCGACGCGGCCTATGTCGCCCAGAAGGACTGGGCAGCGCATACCGGCAAGGAACGTGCCGCGATCATGCGCAAATGGTACGAATTGATGATAGAGAACGCCGATGACCTGGCGGCGATCCTGACCTCGGAAATGGGCAAGCCGCTGGCCGAGGCCAAGGGCGAAATTCTCTATGCCGCCAGCTTCATCGAATGGTTCGGCGAAGAGGCGAAACGCGTCTATGGCGAAATCATTCCCGGCCACCAGCGCGACAAGCGCATCACGGTTCTGAAACAACCGGTCGGCGTCGTCGCCTCGATCACGCCATGGAACTTTCCGTCCGCGATGATCGCCCGCAAGGTCGGACCGGCGCTGGCCACCGGCTGCGCCTTTGTCGCGCGCCCCGCTAAGGAAACCCCGCTGTCGGCGCTGGCAGTCGCCTTGCTCGCCGAACGTGCAGGCGTTCCAAAGGGCGTCTTCAGCGTTCTGACATCGTCCCAGTCCCGCCCGATCGGCAAGGAATTCTGCTACAACCCGAAAGTCCGGAAACTGACCTTCACCGGCTCGACGGAAGTCGGCCGCGTTCTGATGGCGCAATGCTCCGAACAGATCATGAAGCTGTCGCTGGAACTGGGCGGCAACGCGCCGTTCATCGTTTTCGATGATGCCGATCTGGATGCGGCCGTCGAGGGCGCCATGATCTCGAAATTCCGCAACAACGGCCAGACCTGCGTCTGCGCCAACCGCATCTATGTTCAGGAAGGCGTCTATGACGCATTCGCCGAGAAACTGGCGATCGCCGTCAGCAAGATGAAGGTCGGCGACGGTCTGGAACCCGGCACGACAACCGGCCCGCTGATCGACATGGGCGCGGTCGAAAAGGTCGAGGAACATATCGAGGATGCGGTTTCCAAAGGCGCGAAGGTCGCCGCCGGCGGAAAGCGGCACTCTCTGGGCCGCACGTTCTTCGAGCCGACGGTTCTGACCGGCGTCACATCCGAGATGACCGTGACCAACGAGGAAACCTTCGGCCCCGTCGCGCCGCTGTTCAAATTCAAGGACGAGGCGGACGTGATCGCACAGGCCAACGACACGATCTTCGGTCTGGCGTCCTATTTCTACGCCAACGACCTGAGCCGCGTGCACCGTGTCTCCGAAGCGCTGGAATACGGCATTGTCGGCGTCAACACCGGCCTGATCTCGACCGAGGTCGCACCCTTCGGCGGCATCAAGCAATCCGGTCTGGGACGCGAAGGCTCGCATCACGGCATCGAGGATTACCTCGAAATGAAATACATCTGCACCAGCATCAAGACCTGAGTGTACTAATACCGAACCCAAAGGCCGGGCGTTCACGCCCGGCCTTTTTTTCATTGCGGCATTCCGCAATCAGATTTTTTCAATCTCGCGCCAAGGATTGACCCTTCGCCTGCGTCCAACCAGTATCATGCGGATGGAAACGAGCGACGAGACCCTTGTGGAACTGGCACTCTCCGGCGACGGCGACGCCTTCGGCGCGCTTCTGTCCCGGCATTATGACCTGATTTTCAGGCTCGGCTTCCGGTTTCTTGGCAACCGGACAGAGGCCGAGGATCTGGCGCAGGACATTTGCGTCGGCCTCGCCGCGAAACTGCGCGGTTATCGCGGCGAGGCGCGGTTCACCACCTGGCTCTACCGCGTCACCGTCAACGCCGCCAAGGACCGCCTGCGCAAACGCAACACCCGCCACAAGGTCGCGGACGGTTGGGCCGATCTGGAACATTTGACACGGCAGGCCGACGCCGAGGCCGCCGCGGAACGCCGCTGGCTGGAACAGGCGCTGCGCATGCTGCCGCCCGATCTGAATGAAACCGTGGTTCTGATCCTGGGCGAGGAACTGACCCACAAGCAGGCGGCAGAGGTGCTCGACATTTCCGAAGGCACGGTTTCCTGGCGGATGAGCGAGGTCAAGAAGCATCTGCGCGCCTTGGCCGAAACAGAGGAGCGGCATCCATGACCGACGAACTCGACAGACTGAAATCCGCGATGCAAGCCGCGACGCCGGCGGCGGACTCCGCCGCCAAGGCGCGGGCGATTGCCATGGCGCGCGAAAATTTCGAAAAAATCCAAGGAACCGCGGCGCAAGCGCGTCCTACCCAAGACCGCCAGCAGAAAGCCGGCGGATTTTGGACAGGAGCAAAAGACATGATCAGTTCTATCGGATTGCGACCCGTACTCTATGCCACGAGCTGTCTCGTCGTGGCAGGATTGGTGGTGATCACCGTAAAACCCTTCGAGTTTTCCCGCCCGCCGGTCATGCGGCTCGAGATATCCTCCACGGACGCGCAGAGCGCGCCAGAGGCACTCGCCCCGCATACAAGCCCGCAAGAGGCGCGCGATGAAAGCATGGCAACCACCGCGCAAACGGAAAATGAATCGACACCGGCAGTCGCCGGCCCTGGGCGCGATGCGGGCGAGGCATTCGCCAAATCGGAACCGCTGCAACAGGCCTCCGAACGGGCCCAGCGACTTGTGGACGGCCCGGCCCCCGCCCTGCGCCCGGAGCAGAACCCCGCACCCATGCCCAGCGCGGAAATGGCGGCCCCGCTCAATATACCCGCCAACGGCATCATGCGCAGCGTCCCCGCGCCGGACGCCGATCCGATGCGCCTGGTCGAACCCGAACCCGGCGACAGGTTCACGAGCTTCGAGGAAAACGCGGTGAAATCCGTGGCCGAGGCTCCGGTCTCGACCTTTTCCATCGACGTCGATACCGCCTCCTACGCCTATGTGCGACGGTCATTGCTGAACGGGCGCACGCCCATCGCAGACGCGGTACGGATCGAAGAGATGATCAATTATTTCCCCTATGACTATGCCGCCCCGGACTTGTCGAAAGCGCCGTTTTCCACCAGCGTTTCGGTCCTTCAGACGCCGTGGAACCCCGACACGAAACTGGTCCATATTGGCATTCAGGGCGCAAAACCGGCCATCGGGGACCGGCCGCCGCTGAACCTTGTATTCCTTGTCGATACATCGGGATCGATGCAGTCCCCCGACAAGCTGCCGCTGCTGAAACAATCGTTCCGCCTGCTGCTCAACAGCCTGCGGCCGGACGATCAGGTCGCCATCGTCGCCTATGCCGGCAGCGCGGGAACCGTGCTCAAACCGACCGCGGCCACCGAAAGGAACACGATACTCGACAGCCTGAACCGGCTGAACGCCGGCGGCTCGACCGCCGGGCAGGCAGGCTTGCAGCAGGCTTATGAACTGGCCGAGGACATGGCCGGAGACGGCCAGATCGGACGCGTCATTCTGGCGACGGACGGGGATTTCAATGTCGGGATATCGGACCCCGAGCGGCTCAAGGCCTTTGTCGGGGAAAAGCGCGAGACCGGCGTTTACCTGTCCGTGCTGGGATTCGGCGAGGGCAACTACCGTGACGACATGATGCAGACGCTGGCGCAGAACGGGAATGGAACGGCGGCCTATATCGACACGCTGGCCGAGGCGCAGAAGGTGCTGGTGGATCAGGTTGCGGGCGCATTGTTCCCGATTGCCGATGACGTCAAGATACAGGTCGAGTTCAATCCGTCGCAGATCGCGGAATACCGTCTGATCGGATACGAGACCCGCGCGCTCAACCGCGAGGACTTCAACAATGACAAGGTCGATGCGGGCGAGATCGGCGCGGGCCATACCGTGACCGCGCTCTACGAGGTCACGCCTGTCGGGTCGCCCGCCATCAGGAACGACCCGCTGCGCTACGCTGAAGAAAATGCCCCTGTGGCTGTGAACGACAGCCCGGAATACGGTTATCTGAAGCTGCGTTACAAGGACCCGGGCGCGACGCGCAGCAAGCTGATCGAAACGCCGATTCTGGTAACCCGCGCGGATGCAACCACCGAGGCTTCCTTCGCCGCCGCAATCGCGGGGTTCGGGCAGTTGCTGACCGGCGCTGACTATCTGCTGGACTGGGGCTGGGACGAAGCCATCCGGCTGGCGCAATCCTCCAAGGGCGATGACCCGTTCGGTTATCGCGCCGAAGCGGTCCGCCTGATGCTGCTGGCGCAGTCGGTTGAATGAAACCTTCCCTCCCCATGGGCGCCGCCCCCCGGCACAACCGGGGGGCCTTCGCAGATTGTCCCGATAGAACAGGACAACGACGCTTGATCCGGCCGATAGCGGAGGGGAGAGACAGTCGGCCAGAAAACATCCCGGCCGCAAGGGCCGGGATATTCGAGTTCAATTCAGATCGAGGGTTTACGCGTCCTGGGTGATCGCGGCCTTGCGCCCGCGCGAACCCGACTTCGATCCGCTGGCAATCTCGATCCTGCGCGGCTTAAGCGCCTCGGGCACTTCGCGCACCAGATCGACATGCAGCAAACCGTCCCTGGTTTCTGCACCGACGGCGCGCATATGGTCGGCCAGTTGGAAACGTTTCTCGAAGGCGCGGGCGGCAATGCCGCGATGCAGGTAGGTCCGGTTCTCGGACTCCTCGCTGGCGTCTTCGGATTTGCGCGCGGAAATCAGCAATTGCCCGTCACGCAATTCGACGGACAGTTCATCCTCGCTGAAGCCGGCGACGGCAACCGTAATGCGGTATTCGTTCTCGCCGGATTTCTCGATGTTATAGGGTGGGTAGGTATTGGTTCCGACATCTGTCGTCATGGCGCGGTCCAGCATGTTTGCCAGACGGTCGAAGCCGACGGTGGAACGGTACAGTGGGGCCAGGTCAAAACTACGCATGGAATCCTCCTTAGAAGCGAATCGCGTTTCTGCGTCTTCCATTCTGGACAGACGCGTTTGAAAACGGACCCCGAACGGGCGTCCGATACCAAAAAAGTAGGATCGCTATCCGGCGATTCAAGAACTCAGCGTTGAAAAAATATCGACCTGTTGTCCGGGTTTCCCAATTGCTCCTGCAACGACATGACGCCCGGTTTCCTGGAACGGAACACCGCGCTGGTTTCGTGCATTTGCCGGATCAGGTCATCCAGCGGATCGCCCAGTGAAACCCCCAGCGAAACATCCCTGTCCCGCCATTTCGCCATGGCGGACACCACAGAGGCGATTTTCGGCTCGCCGTGGTCGAGGACGAAGATGGGAGAGCCGGAAGCGCCGAAATTGACCGTGCATGACAGCACCAGGGTTCTGGCGTCGGCGTCCAGTATGTTGCAGGGCTCCTCGATCGAGGGCACTTCGGAGCGGTCCTTGGCATAGGACACGACCTTCACGTTTTCCCCGATACGGGTGCTGCTGCTGCTTTTGAAAGGGATGACCGAACTGTCGCGGATCGGGCTGTCCAGCTCGATCAGCGCCACATCGTTCGCAACCCGTTGCAGGACGATGCGCTGGTTGAAATCATAGCTCTTGCTGACGATGAACCGGCGCGCCTTGCGATAAGCGACGGCGCGGCCATTGCGCCAGCCGGCCAGAAACTCGACATCGGAACTTGGTATCATCGCGCCGGTTTCCGGGTCGAACAGGCAGTGCGCCGCCGTCAGGACCAGATCGGGAGCGACCAGCGCCCCGGTGCAAAAACTGTTGCGCCCGATATTCAACCGACCGACCGCCTGCCAGGCGCGGGCCTCGTCCGCCGTCATCAGCTTGCGCAGCCTGCTGGTATGGTCGTCTGCCACAGCCGGAAAAGCCAGCGCGCAGAGCAGCGCCGCCAACCCGAGCCTTAAAGATTGTCTCATTCAATTGTCCGCATGAGGTCCCCCGCCGCGACAGGTTACGGCGAGGTCTCGTTATTTATCAAGCCCCTGCGCTCTTTGCGGTGAATTTCTATAGCGATTGTAGCTTTCGCGGCTTCGGTCCTCCGGTGGCCCAGTCCAGCAGCTCGACGGTATGAACCACCGGAACGGCGGTGCCGGACCCGATCTGCATCATGCACCCGATGTTGCCGGCCGCGATCACCTGCGGCTGCACGGCCTCCAGCGTTTTGACCTTGCGCTCCTTCAACTGGCCCGAGATTTCCGGCTGCATGATGTTGTAGGTGCCGGCCGATCCGCAGCACAGATGCGGGTCTTTCGGCTCCAGAACCGTGAATCCGGCGTTCTTCAGCAGGGTTTTCGGGGCGAATTTGATCTGCTGGCCGTGTTGCAGGGAACAGGCCGCGTGATAGGCCACACGCAGGTCCGGGGCCTCGCTGACCTGAAGGTTCAGATCGGACAGAACCTCGCTGATATCCTTGGCCAGGGCTGAAACAGTCGCGGCATCCCCGGCAAGCACATCGTTGCGGAACATATGGCCGTAGTCCTTGACCGTAGTGCCGCAGCCGGACGTATTGATCACGATCGCGTCCAGACCACCGTTGCCGATTTCACGCATCCAAGCACGAATATTCTTCGCCGCCGCCGCATGGCTCTCGGTCGATTTGCCCATGTGATGGGTCAGCGCGCCGCAGCAGCCCGCCCCTTGCGCGACGACAACTTCGCAGCCATGGCGCTGCAGGATACGGATCGTGGCGTCGTTGATGTCGGTGTTCAGCGCCTTCTGCGCGCAACCTGTCATCAGCGCAACGCGCTTGACCCGCTCTCCCATGGCGGGAAAGACCTGCGGCCGGTCGTTCAGCGAGGGCGGCGGCAATTCCGCCGGTGCCAGATCGAGCATGGCCTTGACGGGGCCGGGCATGACGCCCTTGAAAGGTTTTGCCAGCTTCGCGCCGCGGAGGGCGAGGCGAAAGCGGTCGGGATAGGGAAGGATGCGGGCCAGCATCCATCGGATCGTCCGGTCCATGAAGGGACGCTTGTAGGTGTTCTCGATATATTCCCGCGCGTGATCGACCAAGTGCATGTAGTGAACACCCGACGGACAGGTCGACATGCAGGCCAGACAGGACAGGCAGCGGTCGATATGCTTCACCGTCTTCTCATCCGCGGGCCGGTTGTTTTCCAGCATGTCCTTGATCAGATAGATGCGCCCGCGCGGACTGTCCAACTCGTCGCCCAGAACCTGATAGGTCGGGCAGGTCGCGGTGCAGAATCCACAATGCACGCAGGTCCGCAGAACCTCGTTACTGCGTTTGATTGCCGGATCTTTCAGCTGGGCCTCGGTGAATTTCGTTTGCATCGCCTATCCCATCAATCCGGGGTTCAGTATATTTTTCGGGTCGAACTTTTCGCGCAGGTCACGGCTGATGCGTTCCAGAACCTCAACTTGCGGCTGGAACACCGGCAAGCGGTTCTTGGTCTCTTCGCTGGCGCGGATCAGCGTGGCGTGGCCCGCCGGACAATGCGGGCGGATATCGGTGCCTTCGGGTGTCAGCACCCAGATCAGCCCGCCGCTCCAGTCATAGATCACATCAGCGGATTGCCCGGCATCGCGCATGGCCCCGATCAGATCGGGCCCGTCCGACGGCTTTACCGAAACGCGCCAGACATCGCCCTCCCGATCATGGAACGGCGCGACATCGCGAACATGCGCCCAACCGGCCTCGGTCTTTGCCGGATCGCTCTCGATGGAGATATCGCCATAGGACGCCAACAGGTCGCGCAGTTTTCCGCCGCGATAGGTGACGGATGCTTCGAAGCCTTCGACCCGGATCATCGTCACCGGATCACCGTCCACGCCAACGGGAAGGTGCGCGGCCCCTGTCACGTCATAAGGCGAACCGACGGCGGCGGACATGGCCTTGACCGCTGCACGATCATCCAGCCCTTGGATCAGCACAACCCCACAGGCTTCCGGCTTGGGCAGAACCTTGAAGGCTACCTCGGTCAGAACGCCCAGCGTGCCATAGCTGCCCGCCATCAGTTTCACCAGGTCATAGCCGGTAACGTTCTTCATCACCCGACCGCCGTTCTTGAGCACGGTGCCCTGACCATCGACAAAACGCACGCCGATCAGGCTGTCACGGCAGGCGCCCGCCTGAATGCGGCGTGGTCCGGAAATATTGCAGGCCACCACCGACCCGATCGTGGGCTCGCCCTCGCTGCCCAGCAATCCGCGATGGTCCATCGGTTCGAACGGCAGGCGCTGGCCCTCGGCGTTCAGCGTGGCCTTGATCTCGGCGAGGGGTGTCCCCGCGGCGGCGACGATGGTCAGCGCTCCGGGTTCATAGAGCGAGATGCCCGTCAGGCCCGTGGTCGAAAGGATCTCGTCGGCCTCGACCGGTCTGCCAAGACGCGACCGCGTGCCACCGCCGCGGATGCGCAGGCGCCGGCCTTTTGATGCGGCCGCCTTTACGACCCCGGCGAGTTCTGTTTCGTTGCTGGGATTCATGCGGCCCTCCGGCTTTCCGATATTTTCAGCGGAAACACCTTGGCGGGGTTCAGCAACCACGCCGGATCGAATGCATCCTTGATTTTCAACTGCGCCTCCAGATCGTCGGCGTTGTACTGGTGCAGCATCAGGTCGCGCTTCTCGACGCCGACGCCGTGTTCACCGGTCAGACAGCCGCCGACCTCGACGCAGACTTTCAGGATTTCCGCGCCCATTTCCTCGCAGGTTTCCAGATCGCCCGGCTTGTTGGCGTCGAACAGGATAAGCGGGTGCATGTTGCCGTCACCGGCATGGAACACGTTCGCCACGTCCAGCCCGTATTGCTTGGACAGCTCTCCGATCCGGCGCAGCACATAGGGCAGTTCGTTGACCGGAATGGTTCCGTCCAGACACATGTAGTCGTTGATCTTGCCCATCGCGCCAAATGCAGCCTTGCGGCCAGCCCAGATCTTGGCGCTTTCCTCGTCGGATTTGCTGACGCGCAGTTCGGCAGGATTGTGCTTTTCGGCGATCTCGGTGATCCGGCCCAGCTGGTCCGCGATCTCCTGATCCGACCCCTCGACCTCGACGATCAGCAGGGCCTCGACATCGGGATACCCGGCGCCGCAGAAATCATCGGTCGCGCGGATGCAGGGCCGGTCCATGAATTCTATGGCCACCGGCAGGATGCCGGCTTTGATGATGTCGGACACGCAGGCGCCCGCGACCTCGTTGCTGTCGAATCCCATCAGGATCGGACGGGCGGCCTCGGGCTTGCGCAGGATGCGCAGCGTCGCCTCGGTCACGATGCCGAGCTGCCCTTCGGAGCCGCAGATCACGCCCAGCAGATCCAGACCGCCGGCGTCCAGATGCGCGCCTCCGATCTCGACGATCTCTCCGTCCATCATGACCATGGTCACGCCCAGCAGGTTGTTCGTGGTTACACCGTATTTCAGGCAATGCGCGCCGCCGGAGTTCATGGCGATATTACCGGCGATGGCGCAGGCCAGCTGGCTTGACGGATCGGGGGCGTAAAAGAACGAATGCTCTTCGACGGCACCGGTCACACTCAGGTTCGTGCGCCCGGTCTGGACGCGGATGAACCGGTTCTCGTAGTCGGTCTCCAACACGTCGCTCATCCGCGACACGCCGAGGATCACGCTGTCCGCTGTCGGCAGCGATCCGCCCGCCAGCGAGGTCCCCGCGCCGCGCGGAACCACCGGCACGCCCTCTTCATGGCAAATCTTCAGAACCGCGGAAACCTCTTCCGTCGTTCCCGGCAGCACCGCGACAAGCGGCGGGCACCGGTAGGCTGTCAGCGCATCACACTCGTAAGCGAGCGTTTCCGCGATTTCGTGAATCACTGCCTCATCGGGCAGGACGGCCTGAAACCGACGCACAAGGTGTTGTTTCTTGGTTATTATATCTTGGTTTGGAACGGGCATTTCCATTGGGCGGGCCTCACACAAACAGGATCAATTGGTAAATTTGTATTACCAATTGTCGCATTAAGCAAGCAAATGCTGCGCTGCGATCCTGACGGCGGCATTTATCCCTTGTCCGGTTTTGGCTAGCGGCTCTCGCGTCGCCATGCGGCGAAGGCCAGCAGGCCGGCCAGCAACATCCAGAGCCACGCCGGGAACAACGGGATCAGCCGGATATCCGTGGTCACCGACGCGTGCCGGGGCGACAGGCCTATCCAGTCCCGCCCCGCGGCAACGCGGCCTTCGCCGACAAGCCGGATTTTCGGGTCGGGCACATCCTCCATGCGCAGAACGCCGCCGCGCGTGGCTTGCGTCAGCGGTTTGATCGCCGCATCTCCGGCGATCGTCTGCTCGAACTCGCGCGGCGCCAGCGGTCCGAGCGCCACGACCGACGTCAGTTCGCCGTCGCTCAGCCGGTAAAGGCCGTTTTCCTGCCCGTCAAAGGTCGCCTGCCAGCGTCCGGGAGTGATCTCCGTCGGCGTCAGGACCTGAACCGTCCCGTCAGGATTCTGCACTTCGACTGAACGCGGCTCCGTCGACATCGAGCGTCGGGTCAGGACGACCTGCCGGCCCGAGACCTCTGCCGACAGGCGCTCCTCTTCCAGTTCCGGTTCCTTCATCATCCAGTGCGCCAGACGCCGCAACAGCTCCAGTTGGGGCCCGCCGCCCTCGTATCCGCGCGTCCACAGCCAGGCATGGTCCGACATCAGCATTGCCACCCGTCCCTCGCCGACCCGATCGAGCACCAGCAGCGGGCGGTCTTCGGCTCCGGTCATGACGGTCTGGCCGGACACGGTCACCGCATCAATCTGGCGGAACCAGCGGCCCCAACCGGGGCTGCCATCCTCGGCCACGGGACGCGGCGCGAAATCTTCCAACCCCTCGGTTACCGGATGCCGCCGCCCTTGATCGGATATCCTCGGCAGATAGCCATCCTCGACGATGCCCGCGGTCGGATGGGCCGGCATGATTTCGGCCAGCGGCGAGCGGAACAGGCTCTGGGCCCCGGCAAA
>JBFIHV010000042.1:0-12531 GCA_041601595.1 Amylibacter sp.
CTGGAACTTGCCGTCGCGGTAGAACTTCAGCAGGTTCATCGAGGCCAGGTTGCAGGCCGTATCGTCCAGGAACATGTACTCGGAACAGGGGTTCGACCCGCGGATCGCACCGTCTTCGGGGCATGTGTGCCAGCTGTTGATCGTGTCGTGATACTGCACGCCCGGATCGGCGCAGGCCCAGGCGGCGTGGCCGACGTCTTCCCACAATTCGCGGGCGCTGACAGTCTGCGCGACCTCGCCGTCGGTGCGGCGGATCAGTTCCCACGGCTCGTCATTCTGCACCGCCTTCAGGAAGGCATTGGTGACGCGGACCGAGTTGTTGGAATTCTGCCCCGATACAGTGACGTAAGCCTCGGAATCCCAGTCCGTGTCATAGGTCGGGAATTCGATGCTGCCATAGCCTTGCCGCGCGTATTGCAGCACGCGGTTGATGTAGGTTTCCGGAATGGCGTGTTTTTTCGCGGACTTGATCGCGGTTTTCAGGCTGGGGTTGGCCTTGGGATCGAAAGCGTCCTGCTCGTTTCCGTCCCAGAGCCGCACGGCCGTGAAAATCTCGTTCAGCTTGAGTTCGTGCATCTTGGAACCGGCCACCAGAGAGGCGACCTTCTGCTCTTCGCGCACTTTCCAGCTGATGAAGTCCTTGATATCGGGGTGATCCATGTCGCAGATCACCATCTTGGCGGCGCGCCGTGTCGTGCCGCCCGACTTGATCGCGCCCGCGGCACGGTCGCCGATCTTCAGGAAGGACATCAGGCCGGAAGATTTCCCGCCGCCGCCCAGCGACTCGTTCTGGCCGCGCAGAGAGGAAAAGTTCGTTCCGGTGCCGGAACCGTATTTGAACAGGCGCGCCTCGCGCACCCAGAGGTCCATGATGCCGCCGTCGTTGACCAGATCGTCGTTCACCGACTGGATGAAGCAGGCATGCGGCTGCGGATGCTCGTAGGCGCTGTCGGATTTGACCAGTTCGCCGGTCTTGTAGTCGACGTAATGGTGGCCCTGGCTTGGGCCGTCGATGCCGTAGGCCCAGTGCAGGCCGGTGTTGAACCACTGCGGCGAATTCGGGGCTGCCATCTGGGCCGCCAGCATGTAGCGCATTTCGTCGTAATAGGCGCTGGCGTCTTCCTCGGTGTCGAACATTCCGCCCTTCCAGCCCCAATAGGCCCAGGCGCCGGCCAGCCGGTCGAACACCTGTTTGGACGAGCGCTCGCCGGTGTAGGTCGCACCCTTCGCGACCTGCGCCGCCGCGTCGGGGACCGAACGCCAGAGGAACTCAGGAACGCCGTCTTCCGCGACTTTCTTCAGGGCGGCGGGGACGCCGGCCTTGCGGAAATACTTCTGCGCGATGACATCCGCTGCAACCTGCGACCAGCCCTTGGGAACCTCGACCTCGTCGAGCGAAAAGACGACCGACCCGTCGGGGTTACGAATTTCTGAGGTTGTTTTGCGGAATTCGATGCTGTCGTAGGCGTCAGCGTTTTGTGTCGTGAAACGGCGATCTATTTTCATTTCTGCCCCTGTCCAAAGTCAAATGCCCCTCCATGCCTCTGGTTCTCGCCAATTGTCATGGTTTGCGGCTCTACAATTCACCCACCCCTTTTATGGACCGGAACACAAGATATAGCGGTCAGAGGTTTGGTGCGCACAAGATGTCCCACAGGGATTCACAGGTCAACGGAAATATTCGCCAGATCATCGGATTTTGTGGTTGACAGTATCCGGGGCACAACATCTGGTTGGAACATGATGAAAATGCGGCGCCACTCATCCTCAGGTTGTCAGGCATCAATAGTCGCTGTATTTCAGGGTTTTCGTGTTTTTCGTGCCGTATTTTGGCCTGCGGGCGCTTCGCGCCGGCTGGCGAGTCACCTGTAACGATGCCGCGACTCGGGCAGCGTTTTTTTCGTGAAAATTTTCGATAACCGTCGTCTCGAGGTTCGGCCTGCAGGTTCCGAAATTAAAACGGTCGACTGCGATCACCGTGAGACGATTTACGGGCTGAGAACACCAGGCGGGAATTGCGGAATGTCAACCTGACGCAAGCGTCAAGCAGACATTCAGTAATTTTTCAAACTGGAAAATGGTCGGGGCGATAGGATTCGAACCTACGACCTACGGTACCCAAAACCGTCGCGCTACCAGCCTGCGCCACGCCCCGACAGGTGCGCTGTCTCTACATCGCAAAATCGGCAAAGAAAAGACCTAAATGGGCCTCTCACTCAATTTCTTCGCAGGACCACGCCGCGTTCACCGGATCGATCGAGGGATGACGCATTTGCGCGCCCGCCGTCACGCCCAGATCCCCGGCCATGCCGCCGTTCACCTCCAGAACATACTGGACCGAGTCGCCGCCGAAAATCGCGGTGCGGTCCAGAGGGATCGCGTTAGGGTGAATTTTCACGACCGTGCCCGTGGCATCGAGAAACAGTATATCGAGGGGAATCAGGGTATTCTCCATCCAGAAGGAAACGCTGTCAGGGGCCGGATAGACGAAAAGCATCCCCGCGAACCGGGCCATGTTCTCCCGGTGCATGAGGCCCCGGTTGCGCTCACCGGCATCGTCGGCAACCTCCACGCGGAACTCGGCCTGCCCGCCATCCCAGCGCAGATGCACATGCGCCGGATTGCAGTCGGCGAAAACCGGGGCCGCGCTGAACAGGAATGCCAGCAAGGGCCCGGCGCTCCATTCCGCCATGCGTTTCCTAAAGGACTTTCGTGGAAAACTCCCAAGGCCGGATTTCGATGGCCATCCTGCCGCGTGGCCCGTGGGCCGTCTTGACGCCGACGGCCTCGCCCTGTTCCAGTTCCGCCATGCCATAGGCACGCAAAATCTCGATATGGACGAATACATCTGCCGGACTCCCGAATACATTTACGAACCCGAACCCTTTCCCACGGTCGAACCACTTGACCCGGGCCGGTTCCAACGGCACCGAAAGGTCGATTTCGGACAGATCCATATCAAGGATATCGGCGCGCCGCAAAGCCTCTGTCGGATCGATGACCGGCGAATGGAGACTCAGTATTCGCGCAACCTGCGACCCACGCTCCGTCTCTGTGACCAGAACGTTGACCGTCGTGCCTTCCAGAACAGAACTGTGGCCGAAATCCTTCAGCACATTCGCGTGCAACAGAATATCCGGCCCACCCTGATCGGCCACCACAAAGCCGAAACCCTTTGTGGCATCAAACCATTTGATCTTACCCGACTTCTGATCCATGCATTCGCTCAGTAATTCTTTTTACGACGATGTTCAGATATTTCTCGTCCCTCTGATTCAGCAATAGAACAATTTTCTGGCCAGTTCAAACTACTAAGTTACTTTTTTATTAATACATGCGATCTATTTGATCCCATGCGGTTAACTCGTGCAATTAGGGATATAGCCGAGCGATTTTCCAGTCATCTTCTGGTGTTTTTCTTTGCCATGAGAAACGGTCGTGCAGCCGGCCCGGGCCTTCGCACCAGAATTCTATTTCTTGCGGAACGATCCGGAAGCCGCCCCAGAACTCGGGTCTGGCCGGATCGTCGCCCAAAGTCTCGGAAAAACGGGCAACACGCTCTTCCAGAACCGAGCGTTCCGCCAGGGGCTGCGACTGCTTGCTGGCCCAGGCTCCGATTCGGCTGAGCAGCGGGCGGCTTGCATAATAGGCGTCGGCCTTGGCGGCATCCTCTTGTGTGACTACGCCCCGCACACGGATCTGGCGGCGCAGGGATTTCCAGTGGAGAACGAAGGCCGCCTTGCCGCCCTGAAACAGTTCGCGCGACTTGGCGCTGCCGAAATTCGTATAGAAGACAAAGGCGTCATCCTCGATATCCTTCAGCAGAACGATGCGGACATTCGGCATGCCATCGGCATCGACCGTCGCCAGGGCCATTGCATTCGCATCGCTTGGTTCGGTTTTCTCCGCCTCGGACAACCAGCTCCGCGCGATCCCGAATGGATTGTCACCCGAGAATATTCCGTTACGATCTTCGGTCATGGCCGGCTCCTGTTTGCTGCATTCTATACCTAGTACCTCTGCGCCGCCGCTTCAAATGATAGTCTGTCGCAGGCGCCTGCGCCCGTCCTTTGATGAATTGTCAGGCTTGAAGCGAACCTTGGCTTAATCTAAACCCGATGCAGAGATCCAACTTTGAGGGCATTGAAATGACGAACGGCATTATGCAGGGCAAACGCGGCCTGATCATGGGCGTGGCGAACGATAAATCGATCGCATGGGGCATTGCGCGCGCCTGCCACGAACAGGGTGCCGAGATGGCATTTTCCTATCAGGGGGAAGCCCTCGGCAAGCGCGTGGCGCCGCTGGCCGAAAGCATCGGCTGCAACCTGGTGCTGGAATGCGATGTCACCGATTCTGCTTCGATGGATGCGCTCTTTGCGAAACTGGAATCCGAATGGGGCACGCTCGACTTCGTCGTTCACGCCATCGGCTTTTCGGACAAGAACGAATTGCGCGGCCGGTACGTCGACACCAGCGCCGAAAACTTCCGCATGACCATGGATATTTCGGTCTATTCCTTCACCGCCGTCGCCCAGCGCGCCGAAAAGCTGATGCCCAATGGCGGTTCGATGCTGACCCTGACCTATTACGGCGCCGAGATGGTGATGCCGCATTACAACGTCATGGGCATCGCCAAGGCGGGTCTGGAGGCTTCCGTCAAGTACATGGCGATGGATCTGGGGCCCAAGAACATCCGCGTCAATGCGCTGTCCGCCGGCCCGATCAAGACGCTGGCGGCGTCGGGTATCGGCGATTTCCGCTACATCATGAAATGGAACGAACTGAACTCGCCCCTGCGCCGCAACGTCACAACGGACGACGTCGGAAAATCGGCTATGTACCTGCTGTCCGATCTGTCCTCGGGCGTCACCGGTGAGAACCTGCATGTCGACGCGGGCTATCATGTGGTCGGCATGAAGGCAGAGGACGCACCGGATATCGACGTGGTAACAGGGCGGAAATAATGGTTTCGGATCAACTCCCGCATGAAAAGGGGTTCCACGTCAGCTGGGACCAGATTCACCGCGACAGCCGGGCCCTGGCCTGGCGGCTGGACGGCAAGGGTCCTGAAAAGGACGGAAGCTGGAAAGCCGTCGTCGCCATCACGCGGGGCGGCATGGCCCCTGCGATGATCGTCGCGCGCGAGCTGGACATCCGCACGGTCGACACGATCAGCATCAAGTCCTACGACCATCAGGACCAGTCAGAGGCCGTTGTGATCAAGTCGCCCGACATGGCGCTGACCGGCGACGGCACGGGCATCCTGATCGTGGACGATCTGGTCGATACCGGCAAGACCCTGAAAGTGGTCCGCCGGATGTTCCCGAAGGCGCATTTCGCAACCGTCTACGCAAAACCGGCAGGCCGCGAAATGGTGGACACATTCATCACCGAAGTATCGCAGGACACCTGGATCTTCTTTCCCTGGGACATGGCGTTGCAATACGTCGAGCCCTATCGGGGCAAGTAGGTGGCACGGTCCGGCTCCAACCGCAGGCTGTCGCCCGCCACGCGGGTGGCGCAGGCGCTGCGGTATATCGACGAAGAGACCGGCGCGATCATCCCGCCGATCCAGCTGACGGCGACCTATGCCCGCGACGCCGACTATAACAACCGCAAACCCTATTACTACAAACGCGACGGCGGCCCGACCACCGAACAGGCCGAGGCCGTGATCGCCGACCTGGAAGACGCCGCCGACAGCCTGCTGTTTTCCTCCGGCATGTCCGCTGCCTCCGCCGTGATCGAGCAACTCGCCGCCGGGGCGCATGTCGTGATCCCCAGGGTGATGTACCACGGCGTCCTGATGCAGTTCCGCCGCTACGAGGCCAAGGGCCGCCTGCGCCTGTCCACCTATGACGCCGGAAATCTCGACCAGCTGGCCGCCGCCACCCAACAGGGCGGCACCGCGCTGGTCTGGGTCGAAACCCCGAACAATCCCGACTGGGCCGTGACCGATATCGCGGCGGCGGCGAAAATCGCGCATGACGCGGGCGCGTTGCTGCTGACCGACTGCACCGCGACGCCGCCCTGCGCGACAAAAGCGCTGGCGTTGGGGGCAGACATATCCTTCCATTCGGCCACGAAATACCTCAACGGTCATTCCGACATCACGGCGGGCGTTCTGTCCACGAACGACACGGGCGCGATGTGGCAAGAGATTTTCGAGATCCGAAAGCTACAGGGAACCGTCCTGCAGGCCTTCGACGCCTGGCTTTTGCTGCGCGGCATGCGGACCCTGTTCCTGCGTTACGAACGCGCGACCGCCAGCGCCCTGACGCTTGCGCGGCACTTCGAAGGTCACCCTGGTATCGTGTCCGTGCTCTACCCGGGCCTGCCCGGCCATCCGGGCCACGAGGTCGCCAAACGCCAGACCGGCGGCCAGTACGGCGGCATGCTGTCGATCATCGTCAACGGTTCCGAGCAAACCGCCATCGACGTCGCGCGGTATTGCGAAGTGTTCTTCCCGGCCACGTCGCTCGGCGGTGTCGAAAGCCTGATCGAGCATCGCAAGACCGTCTCCGGCGAAGGCTTTCCCGTCGATCCGCGCCTGCTGCGCCTGTCCATCGGGATCGAGGATGTCACCGACCTGATCGCCGATCTGGAGCAGGCGCTCGACCGCGCGACATGACCCTTCCTTCGCTCAGCCAGTCTCCGGTAGAGCACGGCTTTGTGCAGGACCCCTATTCATTCTATCAACGCGCCCGCGCCATGGGACCCGTCGTTTACTGGGAAGAATACGGCAAGCCCTGCACCATAAGCCATGGCGTGGTGAACACCATCCTGCGGGACCGGCGCTGGGGCCGGCAGGTTCCGCCCGAAAACGTCGCGCCCGTCCCGCCCCACATTCAGCCGTTCATGGACATCGAGGAGCACTCGATGCTGGAACTGGAACCGCCGCGCCACACGAGGCTCCGCAGCCTGGTGACGCGGGCCTTCTCGACCAGGGCGATCCAGCGTCTGGACCCGTTCATCGCGGAACTTGCAAATTCCCTGATCGACGGGTTTGGCGGCGACAGCATCGACCTGCTGACCGCCTATGCCGAGAAAATTCCGGTTCTGACCATTGCGCGGATGCTCGGAGTGCCGCCGCAAATGTCGGACCAGTTGCTGGACTGGTCCCACAGGATGGTGGGAATGTACCAGGCCAACCGCGACCGCGCGATCGAGGATGCCGCCGCCGATGCCTCGCGCGAGTTCGCGGCCTATATCGGCGCCTTCATCGACAGGCGCCGGCGGGAACCGGACGACGACCTGATCACCGCGCTGATCGCGGCGGAAGAGGACGGCCGCAAGCTGTCGCGTCCGGAACTTGTCAGCACCTGCATCCTGCTGTTGAACGCGGGCCACGAGGCGACGGTCCACGCCATCGGCAACGGCGTGAAGGCCCTGCTGGAAAGCGGACGGAAACCGGCAAGCCTGGTGAGGCCGGAGGCAATCGCCGGCACGGTCGAAGAGACCCTGCGCTTCGACCCGCCGCTGCACATGTTCGACCGCTATGCCTACGAGGACATCGAGCTTGCCGGCCACAGGTTCCGGCGCGGCGACAAGATCGCCCTGCTTCTGGCCGCGGCAAACCGCGACCCCGAGGTATTCTCTGCCCCCGACCGCTTCGACCCGGCCCGCGACGCCAGAGCGCAACTGTCTTTTGGCGCGGGTGCGCATTTCTGTGTCGGAACCGGACTGGCGAAGCTGGAAGTCAGGCGCGCCCTCGAAACGCTGTTCAAGCGGTTGCCGGACCTGCGCGTGACAGAGGCGCCGGCCTATGCCAACCGCTACCATTTCCACGGGCTGGAACGGCTGATGGTCACGGCGTAGCCGGGTCTGGACTGTTGCCGCGCCAAGGCCATAGAGTGGCGGCGATGAATCAGGATGGAACATGACCAAAGATTACGACGCCTCGCAAAAGCTCTGCCTCGATCCGGACGGCGGCCTGCCGCGTCTGCTGGAGATCATGGCCCGGCTGCGCGATCCCGACCGCGGCTGCCCGTGGGATATCGAGCAGACCTACCGGACCATCGCCCCCTACACGATCGAAGAGGCATACGAGGTCGCCGACGCCATCGAACAGGGCGACATGGCCGATCTGGAGGGCGAATTGGGCGACCTGTTGTTGCAGGTGGTCTATTTCACCCAGATGGGCAGCGAAGACGGCTATTTCACCTTCGACAGCGTGACCAGGGCCATTGCCGACAAGATGATCCACCGCCACCCGCATGTCTTCGGCGACGAGAGCCGCGACAAATCCGCGGCGCAGCAGACCCGCGACTGGGAAAAGATCAAGGCCGCCGAACGCGCCGCGAAAGGCGAGGAAAAAACCGGGACGCTGGACGGCATCGCGCTCAACCTGCCGGCGCTGACGCGGGCCGTGAAGCTGCAGAACCGCGCGGCGCGCGTCGGGTTCGACTGGCCCTCCACCGGCGAGGTGGTGGACAAGATCGCCGAAGAGGCCGCCGAACTGGTAGAGGCCCGCGACACCCTGACCCATGACGAACAGGTCGAGGAATTCGGCGACCTGATGTTCGTCATGGCCAATCTGGCGCGGCACCTGAAGATCGATCCTGAGGAAGCCCTGCGGCTTGCGAACGCCAAGTTCACACGCCGTTTCAATGCAGTGGAACAACGGCTGACAGAGCGTGGCAAGGCTCCTGCCCAGTCTGACCTGGCAGAGATGGACGCGCTCTGGAACGATGTCAAAGCGAGTGAAAAAATTTCCTGAGTTTTTTAATCAGGTATTGACCGACTATTTTAGTCAGGTTTAAAAGCGGATCACGCAAATAAGAAAGGATTCGCTATGTCACTCCCAATTCGCGCGGCCCTGATCACCGCCGTAACCGCCCTGTCCGCACAGGCAGTGGTTGCTCAAGAGGTCAACGTCTACTCCTATCGCCAACCCGAACTGATTGAACCGTTGCTCGATGCCTTCACCAAGGAAACCGGCATCAGGGTCAATGTCGCCTTTCTGAACGCGGGCGCTGTCGAGAAGCTGCAGGCCGAGGGCAAGCGCACCCCCGCCGATCTGGTGCTGACCGTCGATATCGCGCAAACCAACGAACTGGTCGAGGCCGGTCTGACACAGGCCGTCGCATCGGACGCCATCAGCGCCAACATCCCCGAGGGCTTCCGCGACCCGGACGGCCACTGGTTCGGCTTTTCGGCGCGGGCAAGAGTCATCTATGCCTCCAAGGACCGCGTGGCCGACGGCGAGGTGACAACCTACGAGGATCTGGCCTCCGACAAGTGGAAAGGCCGAATCTGCACCCGCTCGGGCACGCATGACTACAACCTCGCGCTGATCTCGGCCATGATCGACCGCCACGGGATCGAAGAAACCGAAACATGGCTGAAAGGCATCAAAGCCAATCTGGCCCGCAAACCCCAAGGCAACGACCGCGCTCAGGTCAAGGCAATCTATGCCGGCGAATGCGACATCTCGATCGCCAACAGCTATTACATGGGCCTGATGCTGAAAGAACCGGAACAGAAAGCCTGGGCCGACAGCGTACGCATCGTGTTCCCGGAGTTTGAAGACGGCGGCACACACGTCAACGTCGCCGGCGTGGTCATGACCACCGCCGCGCCGCACCGCGACGACGCTCTGAAACTGATGGAATTCCTCTCCTCTGACACCGGCCAGTCGCTCTATGCCGAGGTCAATAACGAATACCCGGTCAACCCGGATGTACCGGTCAGCGATCTGGTGGCAAGCTGGGGCGAGTTTACTCCGGACGACACGCCGCTGCTGGCGCTGGCCACCAACCGGGCAGAGGCCCTGCGTCTGGTCGAACGCGTCGGTTACGACGAGTAATCAAGCCCTCGGGCAAACGCCGGACCCGTCCAGAACGGTTCGGCGTTTGCCTGTTCCGCCCACTGGTGCTACACGATAAGCCGACTTCAGCACCAAGGCTTTTTCACATGACCCTCCTGCAAGTGGCGTCCTTCCTGATCGTTCTGGCAGGCGCTTTCGGCTCCATCAACTATCTGTTCCTGAAACTGCCCTCCGCTATCGGCATCCTGATCGTGGCGCTGATGGCGTCTTTCGGCGTCATGATCGTCGATGCCGCCCTGCCCGCGCTGGGCATACGCGACCGGATCAGGGCCATCGTCGTCGATCTGGAGTTTTCCGCCTCGCTGCTCGACGGGATGCTCGGCCTCTTGCTGTTCGCGGGAGCGCTTCATGTGAAGCTCGGCGATCTGCGCCGCCAAGCCTGGGTCGTCGTCCTGATGGCGACCATCGGCGTCGGCATTTCCACGGCGGTCGCAGGATACGGATTTCACTGGATCTTCGGCGCGCCGCTGCTCGTTGCGCTGGTCTTCGGGGCGCTGATCTCGCCCACGGACCCGGTTGCCGTTCTGGGCGTGCTGCGCAACGCCAATCTCCGCAAATCGCTGGAAACTAAAATCGCGGGCGAAAGCCTGTTCAACGACGGCGTCGGTTATGTCGTGTTTCTCGTTCTCGTCGGCATTGCTTTCCCGAGCGGCGAAAATCACGGCGCAGGCCTGTCCGGCGCGACCTTGCTGTTTCTGCAAGAGGCCGGCGGCGGGGCCCTGCTCGGCGCCGCGCTCGGCTGGTTGGTGTTCCAGATCATGCGCCGCATCGACGATTATCCGCTGGAGGTCCTGTTGTCGCTGGGGCTGGCGTTCGGCGGCTATCAGCTGGCGGTCTACCTGCATCTGTCGGGCCCGATCATGGCGGTCGTGGCGGGCCTGTTCATCGGCGATGTCGGCGTGAAATACGGCATGTCCGCGCAGACGCGGAAGTACCTGGACAGTTTCTGGGTCCTGATCGACGAGATCCTGAACGCCGTGCTGTTCCTGCTGATCGGGGTCGAGGTCTTTGCGGTCGCCTTCGACATCGCCGCGCTGTGGGGCGGCGTCCTGTGCATCGCGCTGAGCCTGATTGCCCGTCTGGCCGCGGTCGCCCTTCCGGTCCTGATGCTCAGCCCGTTCCGCGCCTTCACCCGCGACGTGATCCCGATCATGACCTGGGGCGGCATCAAGGGCGGCATATCGGTGGCGCTCGCCCTGTCGCTGCCGGACAGCGAATGGAAACCGGTCATCCTGACCGTGACCTATATCGTCGTGATCTTCTCCATCGTGGTTCAGGGCCTGACCATCGCGCCGCTGGCAAGGAAACTGGGACGCACGCCGGATTTGCTTTAGCCCCGCCGGCAGATTAGACTTGCCTTGACCGGCCCGTCGTTTATGAAATCTGCGAAAAGGATTTACGGATGGCCAGAGATACCATCATCGAGCGGTGCGAGGCGAACGGTCTGCGCATGACGGAGCAGCGGCGGGTCATAGCCCGCGTGCTGGAAGAGTCCGACGATCACCCCGATGTGGAGCAGCTCTATGCGCGCGCCTCTGCCGTGGACAGCGGGATTTCGATTGCAACCGTCTATCGAACCGTGAAACTGTTCGAAGAGGCGGGCATTCTGGACCGTCTGGAATTCGGCGACGGGCGGGCGCGGTACGAGGATGCGGAGCGTGACCACCACGACCACCTGATCGACATGAATTCAGGCGAAGTGATCGAATTCGTCGACCCCGAGATCGAGGTCTTGCAGGAAAAGATCGCGGCGAAACTCGGGTACGAGTTGCGCGGACACCGTATGGAGCTCTTTGGCGTTCCGAAAAAGACAACCAAAAAGGATTAGAAATGAGCACTATTATTGACATCGTCGGCCGCGAGATACTGGACAGCCGGGGCAATCCGACCGTCGAGGTCGACGTGTTTCTGGAAGACGGCACCATGGGCCGCGCCGCGGTTCCCTCGGGCGCCTCCACCGGCGCGCATGAGGCGGTCGAACTGCGCGACGGTGACAAGGCGCGGTACATGGGCAAGGGCGTGACCAAGGCTGTCGCCGCCGTCAATGGCGAGATCGCCGAACTGCTGGTCGGCGCCGAAGCTCTGGAACAGGTCGAGATCGACAGCGAAATGCGCGCGCTCGACGGCACGGAAAACAAATCACGCCTGGGCGCCAACGCCATCCTGGGCGTATCGCTGGCCGTGGCCAAAGCCGCCGCCGCCTATTCCGACCAGCCGCTGTACCGCTATGTCGGCGGCACGTCCGCGCGAGTCCTGCCGGTGCCGATGATGAACATCATCAACGGCGGCGAACACGCCGACAACCCGATCGACATCCAGGAATTCATGATCATGCCGGTCGCGGCCGACACGCTCCGCGACGCCGTCCGCATCGGCTCGGAAATCTTCCACACGCTGAAAAAGGAACTCTCCGCCGCCGGCCACAACACCGGCATCGGCGACGAGGGCGGCTTCGCCCCGAACCTGAGCTCCACCACCGACGCTCTGGATTTCATCATGAAATCCGTCGAAAAAGCCGGCTACAAGCCGGGCGAAGAGGTCTATCTGGCCATGGACTGCGCCGCGACGGAATATTTCGACGGCAAGAACTATAACATGAAGGGCGAAGGCAAGGTCCTGTCCTCGGCGGAAAACGCCGATTACCTCGTCAATCTGGCCAACCGCTACCCGATCATCTCGATCGAGGACGGCATGTCCGA
>JBFIHV010000043.1:0-12511 GCA_041601595.1 Amylibacter sp.
GATCGCATCCTTGCCCTGAAACAAATTCGCGTCCGTCAACCCGCCGTTGGACTGCATGAACATCAGGGAGGGTCCGCCCTTTGCGCCACCGATGGCTCCGGCGACTTGCGCCACGTAGCGGCGCAGGATCGGCGACAGATAGGCGTCAACCACCGTGGTATCGCCGCGGCCGACGAGTTTGATCAACGGGCTGGTCTGGTGGCTGAGGGAAATCTGCGTAAAGCCGACGGAACGGGCGATCCCGCCCACCGAGTTTTCGTGATCCGGATATTTGTAGCCGTGCATGAAGGCGATCGCGACCGAGCGGTAGCCCGCGTCATAGGCCTCTTGCAACGCCTGCCGCACGTCCTCCGCCGCCGGTTCCCGCAGCACCTCGCCCGAGGCGGAAACCCGTTCGTCGACTTCTATGACAGAACCGTGCAGCAGTTCCGGCAGCCTGATATGCAGATCGAACAGACGAGGGCGGTTCTGGTAGCCGATGCGCAGCAGGTCACGGAAGCCCTTGGTGATCACCAGAACGGTTGCGTCGCCCTTGCGCTCCAGCAAGGCGTTTGTGGCAACGGTCGTGCCCATCTTGACCACGGAAATCCGGTCGGACGGGATGGGATCGTCCTGCGAAATCCCCAACAGATCGCGAATCCCCTGCACCGCCGCGTCGGGGTAGCGTTCGGGATTTTCCGACAACAGCTTGTGCGTTCGCAATGCGCCCTGCGGCGGTCTGGCGACGATATCCGTAAAGGTGCCGCCGCGATCGATCCAGAACTGCCATTTCGGGTCCATTGAACTTCACTCACCTCTTGTTCTCTGATCCAGCAATGCCACAATTTTCCCGCTGGCGACAGGGCGCGTATTGGAAAAAGTGGCGCAGGAGCCGGTTCTCCGGCGGACAAGCTGAATTTCGATATCATGACTTTCCCGGTTGACATTAAATGGCGTCATGCTTCCTTTTGCAGAATGGCTTCAGGCTCCAGACAAATCGGCACTTTGCGCCTTGGATTGGCCCTCGGCAGCGTGGTGCTGGCGCTGGGCATGGCGACGGCTTTGTTTTTCGCCGCCACAACCGTCTTCACGACGTCCGAGATGGAGCGGGCCGAGAGCCGGGCCGTTCTTTACAGGACTTCCGTCGAGGATGCGCTGACCCGGCTGGAGCATCTGCCCTATATCCTGGCGCAGGACAGCATGGTGATCCGCGCCGCGATCGGTCTGGACCGCTATGAGCTGAACCGGAGGCTTGCGAAGATCGCGGAACGGGCGGACGCGGAAGCGATCTATCTGATGGATCTGGACGGCCTGACGGTGGCGGCTTCGAACTATGCCTCCGAATTGACGTTCCTCGGCCAGAATTACGGCTTCCGCCCCTATTTCAAGACCGCCGCCGACGGCGGGTTCGGAGAGTTCTATGCCATCGGCGCAACGACAGCGCGTCCCGGCTATTTCTACTCCGCACCGGTCTATGACGTCCGTGACCAGCTTGTGGCCGTGCTGGCGGTAAAGGTCGACCTGATGCCCCTGACCGAAGTCTGGAGCAACGGCGACGAGCGTATTCTGGTTTCCAACGCCGATGGAGTGGTTGTTCTGGCGTCCGACCCGGAATGGCGCTACCGCACCCTCGGACCGCTGGATGAGGCCCGTCGGGAAGAGATTGCGCAGCAACGGCAGTTCGGAACCGAGGCGCTGCCGGCGCTCGACTGGGACGCGTCGGCAACGAACACCGTGCGGGTTCAGGGCGAAAAATACCTGCAGGTTGCCCTGCCGATCAGCCGACAGGGCTGGACGCTGCATTTTCTGGGCAACGCGGACCGGATCAGGGAACAGGCGATTTTCACTGTCATAACCGCCGCGATTCTGATCATCAGCCTGACCGCGACCGCGTTCTTTTTCCGGTCGCGCCGCCTGCGCCGTGCGCTGCGCGCCTCGCAAGAGGACCGGGTGCGGCTGGTGAAGGAAATCGAGGATCGCCGCAAGGCGGAACGGCGGCTGGAGCGGGCGCAATCGGAACTGCAGCGCGCCGGCAAGCTGGCGGCGCTGGGCGAACTGGCGGCGTCGGTGACCCATGAGCTCGGTCAGCCCATCTCTGCGATGCGGAACTATATCGTGGCCGAGGAACTGGCCTCGGCCGCCCCTGCCACCGGCCTCGTGGCCAAGCTGAGCGGCATCGTGACGCGCATGGAAAACATTACGAGGCAGCTTCGCTTCTTTGCGGCCCCCGGGAACGAAAAAATGCAGGCTGTCGCCATCAGCGAGGTCCTGAGCGACGCGTTGAACCTGACACGCCACACCATCGAAGAGGCGAATATCGAAATATCGATCGACAACGCCGATCCCTCTGCCACGGTAAAGGGCAACCGGCTGCGGCTGGAACAGGTGTTGGTCAACCTTTTGCGCAACGCGGTTTCGGCGATGGAGGACAGCGACGAAAAGCACCTGTCGATCACGGTGGAAACACTCGAAAACGAAGTGCTGGTGTCGGTCATGGACACGGGGCGCGGCCTGGATAATCGGAGCCTTGAAACCTTGCAGGAGCCGTTTCACACCACACGCCGGTCCGGCGAGGGCATGGGACTGGGGCTTGCCATCAGCAGCGCAATCGTAAAGGAACACAACGGGCGCCTGACAGCGGAACAGTGCGACCGGGGCGGCGCGCGGTTCACCATGATCCTGCCGCTGGCCGAAATCGAGGACAACGACTGATGCAAAGCCAAAGGAACTATCGCGTTCTGGTGATCGACGACGACAAGGAAATGCGCCAGTCGCTGGAACATCTGCTGGTGCGGGCCGGGCTGGAGGTCGAGAGCCTGTCGGATGCGCTCGGCGTTGTGCGCAAGCTGGAAACCGTGCGCCCCGACGTGATCCTGTCCGACGTTCGCATGCCCGGACGATCCGGGCTGGAGCTGCTGTTCGACATAACCGCGGTGGACGGTCCGCCGGTCGTCCTGATATCCGCCCATGCCGACATACCGATGGCGGTCGAGGCGATCCAGCAAGGCGCCTACAGTTTTCTGGAAAAGCCGTTCGATCCGCGCCGGCTGCTGACCATTCTGGATCACGCCGCAGAAAAGAAGCGGCTGACCGAAGATATGGCCCGGCTGCGCGAACGGTTGTCGAAACTGGCCGGGCTCGACCGCGTCCTGCTGGGTGACAGCGAGGCATTGCGCAATGTCCGGGAGCTGGTTCTGGACTACAGCCAGACAGATGCGACGATCATGATCACCGGCGAGACCGGAACCGGCAAGGAACTCGTCGCGCGGGCGCTGCACGATCTGAGCAACCGCGCAAACGGCCCCTTTGTCGCCATCAACTGCGCCGCAATTGCGCTCGACAAGTTCGAAGAAACGATGTTCGGCATCAAGGGCCGGACGCTCGGAAGCTTTCGGCAGGCGGACGGCGGCACCCTGTTCCTGGACGAGATCACCGCCAGCACGCAGGATGTTCAGGCCAAGCTGCTGCGCGCGATCGAAACGCGTGAATTCACACCAGCGGGGTCGGACCAGCCTGTCTCTGTCGATGTGCGCATCGTGTCGGCCGCCGCCGAACCCCCGGAAACGGCGGTTGCCAGCGGCCGTCTGCGCGGCGATCTGATGTATCGGTTGAACAACGTCATCATCACCCTGCCCAGTCTGCGCGAACGCAAGGACGACATCCCGATGCTGTTCGCCCATTTCCTGCAAAGTCATTCCACGCTCTATGAAATCGCGCCGCCGGAACTGACGGCCGAGGATTTTGCAACCCTGATGGTGCACGACTGGCCCGGGAATGTCCGGGAACTGCGCAACGTGGCCGAGCGCCGCGTCCTGTCGGCGCGGCGCGGTGACGGGAGCGTTTCGAAATCCATGCAGTCGCAGGATGATATCGGCGACGTTCCCGAAACGCTGCGCGAAGCCGTAGCTGCATTCGAACGTACGCTGATCGCAAAGGCCATCCAGACCCATCAGGGCAGGATGGATGCAACGGCCGAGGCCCTGGGCATCGGCAGGCGCACGCTGAACGAAAAAATCGTCAAACTCGGCCTGAACAAGTCCGAATTGCTGTAGCCTGCGGAAATCCGCAGGCCTGCCTCCCCGAAACCGGCAAATTTCCTCAAGGCGGAACTGCTCCCGGTCCTGCTATCGTCCGCGGATGTGTTGGCCGCCTGACGGTCAGACCGAAATTTCTTGGAGGACAAGATGAAGAATTCTTTGAAACTGGCGGCAATGGCCGCTGTCACACTGTCATTCGCGGGCGAAGCGATGGCTGTTGAATGGAACGTATCGGTATGGGGCAAGCGCCGCGCCTTCACCGAACATGTCGAGAAACTGGCCGAACTGGTGTCGGAAAAGACCAACGGCGCGTTCACGATGAACATTTCCTACGGCGGCCTGTCGAAGAACACCGAAAACCTCGACAACATCTCTTTCGGCGCGTTCGAGATGGCGCAGTTCTGCGCCGGCTACCACAACGACAAGAACCCGTCGATCACCGTACTGGAGCTGCCGTTCCTGGGCATCGGTTCGCTGGACGAAGAGCGCCGGATCAGCCAGGCACTCTACAAGCACCCAGCCGTCGTGGCCGATCTGGCGCGCTGGAACGCCACCCTTCTGATGCCTACACCGCTGCCGCAGTACAATCTGGTCGGTGTCGGTGACGCGCCGAAAACACTGGACGCATACAAGGGCCTGACCGTGCGCGCGACCGGCGGCATCGGCGACGCGATGAGCACGATCGGCGCCGTGCCGACGTCCATGTCGGCCACAGAGGTGCGCCAGTCGCTGGACAGCGGCGTCGTCAAGGCGGTTTCCTTTGCTCCGCACGCGCATATGTCCTTCGGCACGGTGGAATCCGCCAAGTGGTGGACCACGAACCTCAACCCCGGCACCGTGAACTGCCCGGTCGTCGCCAACACCGACGCGTTTAACGCCCTGTCGGACGAGCATCGCGCCGCGCTGCTGGACTCGATCGACGCGTCGCTGGACTATTACATCGACTTCTACAACAACGAGACCATGGCCAAATGGGGTCCGGTTCTGCAAGAGCGCGGCATCGAACAGGTCACCTATGACGCCACGGAACTCGCCGCCTTCAGGAAGGCAGCCGCGGGACCTGCGGCCGAGGCCTGGATCGCCGAGAACTCCGCCAGGGGCCTGCCTGCGCAGGAACTCTATGACATGGTCACAGGAATGGTTGGCCAGTAAAGGTCACAACGCACTGTCCGGTTGCCGCGGTTCCGCCGCGGCAACCGTTTTCGATTCTGTGGAGGACAAGCAATGGCAGGAAGATCATCGGTTCTGGCCGACAATTCGGCCCTGAGCAAACTGGACCGCGGACTGTACCGCATAGAGAGCAAGTTGGCGCTGGTATCCGGCCTGGCGGTTTTCTCGCTCATGATACTCGCCGTGGTATCGGTCAGCGGCCGCAATTTCCTGAACCATCCCCTGTCCGGCTATGTCGACTGGATCGAACAGGCCATGCCGCTGATCGCCTTCATGGGAATATCCTATACCCAGCGCGACGGCGGCCATATCCGCATGGACATGCTCGTCGGCAAGCTGCGCGGGCGCTTTCTGTGGGCGGCGGAGTTCACGACCGTATTTTTCATGCTCCTCCTGATGCTTCTGCTGATCTGGGGCAGCTTCGCGCATTTCCAGCGCAGTTTCGATTTCGGCTCGCCATTGTGGAGCCGCGACAGCTCCATGGACATCGCCCTTCCGCTCTGGCCTTCCAAGCTGCTGGCGCCGGTCGCCTTTTCGGTTCTGGCGGTCCGGCTGGTTCTGCAGCTTTGGGCCTATGGCCGGGCTTTCCTGACGAACGCGACCGATCCGGTGGCCGTGCCGCTGATCGAGGATGCGGCAACCCAAGCGGCTCATGAAGCCGACATTGTCTCGAACTAGGAGGGCGGAAAATGGAGCCTATTGATATCGGCATTATCGTTTCCCTGGGGTTGCTGGTCATGGTCGTCCTCGGCATGCGGGTGGCCTTTGCCGCCGCCATGGCGGGCCTCGTGGGTCTTGTCTGGATTTTCTGGTCCAAGAAGGGTTACGACCCCAGCCAGTTCCTCTGGGCGCTGGGAACCTCGGCCAAGGTTGCGGGACAGGTTCCGCATTCGAAGGTATCGTCGCAGGCGCTGTCGCTGATCCCGACATTCATCCTGATCGGCTACCTTGCCTATTACGCCGGACTGACCAAGGCGCTGTTCGAGGCGGCCAAACGCTGGGTCGCATGGTTGCCCGGCGGCCTTGCGGTCTCGACGGTGTTTGCGACCGCCGGCTTTGCCGCCGTTTCCGGTGCATCCGTGGCCACATCGGCTGTTTTCGCGCGCATCGCGATCCCAGAGATGCTGGCCATCGGCTACGACAAACGCTTCGCCGCGGGCGTCGTTGCGGCCGCCGGCACGCTGGCCAGCCTGATCCCGCCGTCTGCCATTCTGGTGATCTATGCAATCATCGTGGAACAGGACGTGGGCAAGCTGCTGCTGGCGGGCTTTATTCCCGGCGCGTTCTCTGCCCTGATCTATACCATTCTGATCATCGGCATGGCCTTGACCTTCAAGACATTCGGCCCGCCGGTCAGCGGTTTCACATGGAAGCAGCGGCTCGTGTCCCTGCCGCCGGCGCTGCCGATCGTTCTGGTGGTCGTGATCATCATTTTCTTTGTCTACAACCCGTTCGGCGGCGACGCCTGGGGCACGCCCACCGAGGGCGGCGCCATCGGGGCCTTCATCATCTTCTGCGTGGCACTCTATCGCGGCATGCGCTGGCCGCAGTTGAAAGACGCGTTGATGGAAACAGCCAAACTGACGGTGATGATCTTCACCATCATCTGGGGCGTGCTGATCTATGTCCGGTTCCTCGGGTTCGCCGATCTGCCGAACGCCTTCGCCGACTGGATCGCAGGCCTGGAACAAAGCCCGATGCTGACGCTTGTGCTGATCCTGCTGGCCTATGCGGTGCTGGGGATGTTCATGGACGCCATCGGAATGCTGCTGCTGACGCTGCCCGTGGTCTATCCGGCGGTAATGGCCCTGAACGGCGGCATAGAAGTCAGCGCGGCGGACAGTGCGTTCGGCATGTCCGGGCCGCTCTGCGCGATCTGGTTCGGCATTCTCGTGGTCAAGATGGCGGAGTTCTGCCTGATCACGCCGCCCATCGGACTGAACTGTTTCGTCGTGGCGGGCGTCCGTGACGACCTGTCGGTCCATGATGTATTCAGGGGTGTCATGCCGTTTTTCGTAGCCGACGCCGTAACCATTGCCCTGCTGGTCGCCTTTCCTTCCATAGTTCTTTGGTTGCCCAGCCAGGTCTAGAAACAGCCCTGACCGGACAGCGCCGCCGGTCAGGAGGAAACTTCTGAACAGTTGGAGGCCGTTGCCGGAATGGTGCGGTCTTTGGCGGAATCGCCCGCCAAGCCACGAATTGGATTGCTGAATTTATTTTGATCGTTTTATTGTTCAAAGAGTTGGGTGCGGGGCCGTAGCGGTTCGGCCACTGTTTTTCCGGCCTCAATGGCGCTCCAACCTTTTGTTAGCCCCGGCTTTTTGCCATGTATGCCGGACGCCGGATGTAATTTTTAGTAAAAGAGGTCTCGATGATCTTACTCCGATCGGTGATTTTCCTCGCTCTTGTCGGCGCGGGCGTTTGGTATTTTCTGGCCGAACCCGACCGCCAAGCGGAAATCGCCGCAATCGAGCAGGAACTCCGGACCGAAGCGGGACTGCGGCAGGACTCGCTGACCGCGACCCTTCAGAGATTCAAGCTGGCGACCGTGCTGGTCGCGCGCAGCGCACCCGTTGCAGCGCTTGTAACTGACAAGCCAGAGCCGGAACGCCAACAGCCGGTTGCCCCGGAGTCGGTTGACGGAACCGGTCTGGCGTGGCCCGTCGCTCCGCCTGCTGTTGTTTCCGCTGACGACGAGAAGCAAAAGGCTCTTGCAAATCTGGCATCATTGGAGGTTCTGACAGGATTGGAAACCATCCGTATCCTGAAAAAAGGCGAGTCAGAAACCCTGCCCGCCGTTGATCCGCCCGCCGGACTTCTGGCTGACGGACGCTGGGAATCCGGCATCAATGCCGCCTTCAATGGCAGCTCCGTGCGGGCAGCGTTCCGGGACGAGGGGGCCGGACCCGCCTATATGTTCTTTACGCCTTACGTCAACGGCACCGAGGTGCCAGCAATCATCATTGCCGACGCTCCGCTCGGCAGCGAGAAGTCGCGCTGGCAGGCGTCGGGCTACCGGCTGACCCTGACCGGGGCGGATGGCAAGATCATTCTGGCGAACGACACCAGACCGGCAGGAAATGTGATCGAGATCAGCCGGGACATTCCGGCGCTGAACGCGGTCCTGACCGTGGCGACCGCCCAACCGGACCCACTGGGCCCCTGGGCCATCCGGTCCGGCGCGGCGGTTCTGATCGCAATTCTCCTGCTGTTCGTCTGGGAGCTGAATCTGGCGCGCCGCCGCCTGCGCTCGCAAGCAGTCGAGGCCCGCCTTCTGCCGGAAACGAAACCGGCGGACGTGGTGTTTGAAAAGGCATCCGGAGCGGGTCACAACAGGGACCGGCTATCCTCGGGCGAGAGCCTGACCCTGCTCGGGCAGGTCTCCGAGTCCATCGGACAAGAGATAAACCGCCCCCTGTCGGCGATCAGGAGCCACGCCGAGGCCGCGTCGCGCTCTGTCGACAAGGGCGAGATGGATATGGCCCGGAGCAATATCCGCCAGGTGTCAGATCTGGCCGAACGCATATCGCGGGTAATCGCGAATATGCGCGGCTTTGCGGCGTCCCGGCCCTATCAGATCGAACCGGTTTCCATCCGTCCGGTGGTCCATGATGCAGCCGTCAAGATGCTGGAGCTTGCCCCTGGCATCGGTGATTTCTTCTTTATGGAGGTCGCGGACGACGTAGATGAAAAAGCATTTGTCCGCGCCGACAAGAAGCGCCTGTCGCAGGTCATCGAATCCATGCTGTCGTCGTCATGGGATGCCTGCCGCGAACAGGAAGAGCCCGAGCTTGTGATCAGCATCCTGCAGACCAGAGGCAATATGATCGTGGCAATCGATTTCAGCGGAGACCCCGATGACATGGTCGAACAGGAACACAAACGGATCAGTACCGGAGCTGTAGCCGAGGCGTCGGGCCCCGTCGGCAGAGGTGTCAGCTTTACCATCGCAAAATCGATTGTCGAAGGAATGGGTGGCCGGCTTATTCACAAGGCTTCCGCCCTCGGTGGCGGACGGGTAGAGATCGTCCTGCCGAAGTTCCGGCCCAATTCCATGTGACGCCGCAAGACGCTCATGCCCTCCGGAGACAGCACGTGCCGCGGGCGCCCTGTGACCGCGAGAGCGGCGGACCGGGACCGGGCATTCCACTATTGATCCCGTATGCTCCAGAAACTATTTGATCCGGAAAGCGGGTGTTTAGCGCCGGAGCCTTTGGATTTCCGGCGGTCGAGACTATCTAACGGCGCGCGAAATGCTCCGTTGTGGCAATTGAGCGCTGGAATTCCCTTCATTTTTGTGAAATTCAGCCTATTTAATAACGCAGGTACCACGCGCGAGGAAAAAACATGATCTTACCTGGTAGCCCGGAAATGAAATCACAGCTCGAAGCAAAATTCGATCTGCAGCCTTCGATGGCTTTGGTCAACGAGACGCGCGAACTCTATTCGCAGGTCGAACGCATCATTCCCGAGGTCGATTGGGCGCGTCATGCCCCTTACATCAAGGCGATCAACGCCCTCAAAAAGGAAAAAGACGCCGTTATCCTTGCGCATAACTACATGACGCCGGATATCTATCACGGTGTCGCCGATGTCGTGGGCGACAGCCTGCAGCTCGCCATCGAGGCGACCAAGGTAAAACAGCAGGTCATCGTCCAGTGCGGCGTGCACTTCATGGCCGAAACCTCGAAAATCCTGAACCCCGAAAAGACCGTCCTTATCCCGGACAGCCGCGCGGGCTGTTCGCTGGCATCCTCGATCACGGCGCAGGATATCGCCAAGATGCGCGCGCAATACCCGGGCGCGCCCGTCGTGTCCTATGTGAACACCACAGCCGAGGTAAAAGCGGCCTCGGACATCTGCTGCACCTCGGCAAATGCGCTTGAAATCGTAAATTCGATGGACAGCGACGTGGTCATCATGACACCGGACGGCCACCTGGCGCAGAATGTCGCCAAGCAATCCGACAAGACCATCGTGTGGTGGGAAGGCTCCTGCATGGTGCACGTGGAATTCACGGCGCAGGAACTGCGCGATTACCGCGAGCACGAGCCGAATATCGTCATCATCGCGCACCCCGAGTGCCCGACCGACGTCATAGCCGAGGCCGACTTTTCCGGCTCGACGGCCGGGATGATCAAATTCGTGCGCGACAACAAGCCGGAGAAGGTCCTACTGGTCACCGAATGTTCGATGTCGTCGAATGTCTCGGCCGAGTTGCCGCAGGTCGAATTCCTCGGCCCGTGCAACCTGTGCCCGCATATGCAGCGTATCACGCTCGAAAAAATCCTCTGGTCGCTGCACACGATGACCGAGGAGGTCACTGTCGATCCCGCCGTTGCCGACAAGGCCCGTCTGGCCGTGCAACGCATGATCGACCGCAAGAGCTGAAGACGTTGGACGTCGAAAAATCCAACATCCTGATCGTCGGCGCGGGGCTGGCAGGGCTTTATGCCGCCCTGTCGCTCGCCCCCAGAAAAGTTACCATCCTGTCGCCAATGCCGCTGGGAACCGGCGCCTCTTCCGCCTGGGCGCAGGGTGGCGTCGCCGCCGCCATGGACAAGAACGACACCGCCGCCGCCCATGCCAAGGACACGATCGCGGCAGGTGACGGCATCGTCGATCCCGACGTCGCGAAATTCGTGACGGAAGGCGCGGCCTTCCACATCCTGGAACTGGCGGGTGTCGGCACGCCCTTTGACCGCACCCCTGACGGGGGTTTTGTCATGTCGCGGGAGGCCGCGCATTCCTTTGCCCGCGTGGTCCGCGTCAAGGGCGATCAGGCGGGTTATGCGATCATGAAGACCCTCATCGGGGCCGTACAGAAGACACCGTCGATCGAGGTGATCGAGGGGGCCACGGCCCTGCGCCTGCTGGCCGAGGACGGGGCCATGACAGGCGTCGTCGTATCGAAGGACGGCGGCGAGCCCTATGTCATCCAGGCCTCGGCCTACCTGCTGGCTGCGGGCGGTACCGGCAGCCTGTTCGCATGCACCACCAACCCGCCCAGCGTGCGCGGTCTGGCGCTTGGCATGGCGGCCCGCGCCGGCGCCAGGATCGCGGATGCCGAGTTCGTGCAGTTTCATCCGACCGCGATCGACGTAAACAAGGACCCTGCCCCGCTTGCCACCGAGGCCTTGCGCGGCGAAGGCGCCATTCTGCTGAACAGGAACGACGAGCGCTTCATGGAACAGGTGCATCCCGATCTGGAACTCGCCCCGCGCGACATCGTGGCCCGTGCGATATTCGACCAGCATCGACGTGGACTGCGTCCCGTTCTGGACACGCGGCAGGCCATAGGCGCGCGTATCGACACCAATTATCCGGCCGTATCGAAAACCTGCCGCGAGGCCGGTATCGACCCCGTCAAGGACCCGATCCCGGTCGTTCCCGCCGCGCATTACCACATGGGCGGCGTTACCACGGATTTGCAGGGCAAGTCATCCATCAAGGGTCTGTGGGTGTCCGGCGAGGCCTCTTCGACCGGCCTGCACGGAGCCAACCGGCTGGCATCGAACGGCCTGTTGGAGGCGCTGGTATACGCCTCCACCTGCGCCAAGGGCATCGCCGAGGCGATCGGGGCCGGCAAGGTTCCGAATCCTGCCGTGAGGTTTGACGATGTAACCGCCTCTGCCGCGCGGCCCGATCCGGCCGCAGTCGCAAGGCTGCGCCGAACCATGTCCGAGAATGTCGGCGTCGTCCGGAACGAAGAAGGGTTGCGCAAGGCTCTGCGCACGCTGGCGGAACTGGACGCGGAATTCGGCGGCAAATCCGACAGTTTCGACAATATGGTGGCTGCCGCAACGGTGATTGCCGCCGCGGCCTATCTGCGCAAGGAATCCCGGGGCGGACATTACCGGACCGATTTTCCCGCAAAAAATCCCGACTTCAGCCACCGGTCGGAAATCACGCTGAAAGAGGCGGTCGCCCTCAGAAACAGCCTGTAGGAGGTTCCCTATGCCCAACAACGACAGCCTGCCGGATTTCCTTCTGCTCGATCTGGTCAAGCGTGCTCTGGACGAGGATCTGGGCGGCGCGGGAGATGTGACCAGTCAGGCGGTCATTCCGGACGGCACCGCCTATTCCGCAAGGCTTAACGCCCGCGAGGCGGGCGTGGTATCAGGCATGCAGATCGCCCGGATCGCGTTTCATACCGTCGACCCGTCGCTTTCCGTCAAGACCCTGATCGCCGACGGTCAGCCTTGCAAGCCGGGCGATATCTGCATGACCATCGAGGGGGACGCCAAGTCCATCCTGATGGCCGAACGCGTGGCGCTGAACTTTGCCGGTCACCTGTCGGGCATCGCGACCATGACGGCGGCCTA
>JBFIHV010000044.1:0-12313 GCA_041601595.1 Amylibacter sp.
CATGAAGCCATCCGGTACTTGAGGAACAGATTTGGTCCTATGTTCGCCTCTGAGATCCGCAGGAAACGGGTAGAACGAATGCAGTCGGGAACCCATTGGCAGTGGCATTTGGACGAGGTGTTGGTGAAAATCAACGGCGAACTGCATTATCTCTGGCGGGCCGTCGATCATTAAGGCGAGGTGCTGGAATCCCTTGTCACCAAACGTAGGGATCGAAAGGCAGCCTTGATATTTCTAAGAAAATCAGTGAAGCGCTTTGGTTCTCCAAAGATCATCGTGACGGATACATTGCGTTCCTCTGGCGCTGCGATGGAGGTGGTCGGCAATGCAAGCAGACAAGAGACGGGCCGTTGGCCGAACAACAGGGTCGAGACTCGCACCTGCTATTTCGACGAAGAGAGCGCGCCATGCTCCGATTCCGACAGATGCGAAGTCTGCCAAAATTCGCCGCCCTCCACGCCTCCATCTGCAATCATTTGAACCAGGAAAGACATCTCTATTCACGCTGTAATTTCAAGCTGAACCGCACCGCCGCACTTGCCGAGTGGCGTCGAATTGGTGCGGTATGGACGGTCGCTTGGATTGCCAATCAGAGACTGGTTCGCATTGGTCTGACAACACCGTTTCCGTAGGTCCGTTCAGAGATTCCGATAGTTGATAATTCCGCTTCGATTGCTGAAAGGAATTCAATTTCCGCCTCAGAATACCGGCGCGCCGGATTGCTGATGAGGTAGATCCTGACCAGTGGAAGATCATCGTACGGCGGGAGCTGGCGGATGTGGCCGGCGGCGACGTCCTGTTGGGCAACGTGAAGCGGCAATGCCCCGATCCCTATGTTAGCCATGATCAGGCGCCGGATTTCGTTCAGGCTTGACGATACTCCACGCCAGTTGCGTGACAGGTTCAAGCGGGAACGCAACATTGCAACGGCTTCAAGCGGACCGCCTTCGGTTTCGGTTTGGAAGCCGACGAACGGCTCATCCTCCAGATCCGCGGACTCGATACTTTCAGCGGTGAACAATCGGTGCCGTTCCCCACAAAAGAGCCCGAAGAACTCCTGGTATAGTACCATCGTCTTCAAGTTCTTGGGAATCCGCGAAAGCAGACATATCCCAAAACTCGACCGGTTCAAGGTGACCATTCTTTCAACCTCGTCGCTTTCATAGACCGAGAAGGAATAGGTCACGTTCGGATGCTCTTTGGAAAAACGGTTCAGAAAATCGTCAAAGTGCTCAGAAATCACGGAACTGGTTATCGCGATCGATAAATGCCCGCGCAGCTCGGTGGTGTCTTCGTTCAGGAGTGCGGGAAACTGTGACACGCTTCCGAAGATAGCAGCGCATTCCGTGTAAAGAACCTGTCCGGCGCGGGTGACGGTGAATTCGTTGGGTTTGCGGATGATAAGAGTTTTGCCGGTTGCCTGCTCCAGACGTTTCAGGGACGCCGAAACAGTCGGCTGTTTCAGGCCCAGAAACGTTGCGGCCCTGGATATGCCGCGTTGTTCAACGATCACCATGAATGTGCGGAGCAGGTTCCAGTCCAGATTCCAGGGAAAACGGTGCTGATGAGGGAGCTTCATAGTTTCCATCTATATCGATGATGCTGATTATTTATTTGCGCAATAATTCGTGCCATGCAAGTATTTTTTTCAGAGCGGAGGTAGTCCGCCCGAATTTGGACGGGTGATATACTCGCTTCGCAAAAAACAACATGGAGACCAAAATGACTTCACGCCGTACGATCCTGAAATCGGCCGTTCTCGCAGCAGGCTTTGCTGTCGCCGGACTGAACGCTGCCGCTGCCGACGAACTGGACACCCTGAAAGACAAAGGTGTTATCCGCATCTCGATGTCGGGTGCCTACCCGCCCTTCAACTTTGTGAACGACCAGAACCAGGTGGTTGGTTTTGATCCTGCCGTTGGAACCGAGATCGCCAAGCGCATGGGGTTGGAGGCGGAAATCGTCACCACCGCGTGGGACGGCATTATCGGTGGGCTGCTTGCCAACAAATACGATGCCATTGTCGGGTCGATGACAATCACAGCCGAGCGTGACCAAGTTGTCGACTTCGTTGGGCCCTACTATTCGGACAAGCGCGCAATCTTTACCAAGCCGGGGGCGGGCATCACCAGCCTGGAAGACCTCGACGGCAAGAAAGTGGGCCTGACCCTTGGCGAAACCCACGAGGATTGGGCGCGCGAAAAGGGCTACAATGTCAGTACCTACAAGGGCCTTCCCGAACTTCTTCTGGAACTGGAAAACGGCCGTGTCGACGCCATTGTGAATGACTCGATCGCCGCCATTCTGGCGATGACCGAAAAAGGTCAGGAATTTGAAATGTTCGCCGATCCGACCACCGAACCGTTCGGCGCCGGTATCGCCATCCGCGAGGGCAATCCCGAACTGGCGGCCGAGATGCAAAAGGCGCTGGATTCCATGATGGAAGACGGTACCTATCTGGCACTTGCTGAAAAGTGGATTGGCGCGGATATCCGCTGAACCACAGTGCCTCCGCCGTGGGGGGAGGAGGCATCTTGGACCCTGCGACGGCCCTGCGGCACGGCTCCGAATTACGAGCCGGCCGCAGGTCGCCGCAGGCGCTGCAGAACCCAACTGAAACCAGGTGGTGCGTTACATGTTCCTCGAAATGACCAGACTTCCTTCGCGGACTGGGCGCGACATGCCCATTTCCGCGCGACCATCCAAGGGGGCGTGACATGGACATCGACCTGATGCTCAAGGTCTATCCGTTCTTTCTCGAGGCGGCGTGGCTGACCATTCTGCTATCGGTTCTGACGGCAGTTTTGGGACTGATTTGTGGCACGCTCGGCGCGGCGGCGCGTCTGTCGCGTTTCGCATTTCTGCGCTTTGCCGGTGCGGCCTATGTCAGCTTTTTTCGTGGCACGCCGGCGTTGATCCAGCTGTTTATCCTTTACTTCGGTGGGCCGCAGATCGGTATTCAGCTGGACGCGTTCGAGGCCGGTGTCATCGGTCTGGGCATAAACGCCGGGGCCTATATGACGGAAACGATCCGCGGCGCGATCATCTCGATCGACAAGGGGCAGCGCGAGGCTGCCCGTACGCTGGGCCTGAGCCAGTGGCAGGCGATGTACAAGATCATCCTGCCGCAGGCCGCTCGTCTGATGGTGCGCCCATTGGGGGTGAACCTGAACATGTTGATCAAGGCCACTGCGCTGGTCGCCGCGATCTCGGTGGTCGAGCTGACCTATACCGCGCAGCGCTATATCGGCTCGACCTACAAACCCTTCGAGATGTTCATGCTTGCCGGGATTCTCTACATGATCATCATCTATGCGACCGGTCGGGGCGTTGCCTGGCTGGATCGCAGAGTGCAGATCAACTGACCGGGAAGGAAAGACCAGATGGGCCTCGATTTTTCAATTGTTCCCAAGTACATCGACATCATCCTGCTGGGATGTGCCTGGACTATCGGCATCACGGTCGCTGCTGCATTGCTGAGTTTTTTTGGCGGCATTCTGTTTGCGGTGATGGCACTGTATGCGCCGTGGATTGTCCGGCAGGTGTTCCGTCTGATCGAATGGGTATTCATGGGCACGCCGCTGTTGTTGCAGCTGTTCCTGATCTATTTCGGGCTGGTTCAGATCGGGATTGACCTACCTGCTTTCGTCGCCGGCATCATCGGTTTGGGGCTGCATTTCGCGGTTTATAACTCTGAACTGATCCAGACGGCGATCCTGTCCGTGGACAAGGGCCAGATGGAGGCCGCTCGCACTGTCGGGCTAAGCCGCGGCCAGGCTCTGCGCAAGGTAGTGATCCCACAGGCCGTGCGTGCCGTTATTCCGCCGATTGGCAACAACATGATTGCGCTTCTCAAGGACAGCGCTTTGGTGTCGGTAATCGGGGTCAGCGAACTGACCCTGTCGGCACAACGCGTGATCGGCAAGACCTACCGCCCGTTCGAATTTTACCTTGTGGCCGCCGCCTTCTACTACGTCATCAATCTCGGAATGGAGTGGGTGCAGCGAATAATAGAACGCCGCATCGCAATCTCACGCTGATCAAAGGGGTCGAACATGACCGATAAGAAGAACTTCGTCGAAATTCGACACGCACAGAAATCCTTTGGCAGTCTCGAAGTGCTCAAGGATATCAGCCTGACCGTGGAGCGCGGGCAAATCGTGGCCATCATCGGCCCCTCGGGGTCGGGCAAGTCCACGTTGCTTCGGGCGATCAACGATCTTGATGCCCTGACAGGCGGCGAGGTCTGGCTAGACGGGGTGCAGGTGAACAAGACCCTGCCGCATCGACAATATGAAAAGCATATCAACGAGATGCGTCAGCAGATCGGTATGGTATTCCAGCATTTCAACCTGTTCCCGCACATGACCGCCCGCGAAAATGTCATCATGGCGCCTAAAATGCTCAAGCGGCTGTCGAAGGAAGAGGCCGACGCGCTGGCCGAGGAACAGCTCGACAAGGTGGGTATGCTCGAGCGGATCGATTATTATCCGTCCCAGCTGTCCGGCGGTCAGAAGCAGCGCGTGGCGATTGCCCGTGCACTTGCGATGAAGCCGAAGCTGATGCTGTTCGACGAAGCCACCTCGGCACTTGATCCCGAGTTGGTGGAAGAGGTCAACCTGGTCATGAAAAAACTGGCCGAAGAGCACATGACGATGATCATCGTCACGCACGAGATGGATTTTGCCGCCTCGGTCTGTGATCGCGTCCTGTTCATGGATCAGGGCGTGGTGGTCGAAGAGGGCCCGCCCGAGGTCGTGTTCAAGAACCCGAGTCAGGAAAGAACCCGGGGATTCCTCCGCAAACATCTTGCAGGTGCCAAATGACCGACGCGCCGTCATATCTGTTCTACCAGTCGCGTAATCCGCGCCCGTTTCTGGACCGGGGCGAGGGCATTTACCTGTTCGACGAAAACGGCAAGCGGTATATCGATGGCTCATCGGGGGCGATGGTGTCGAATATCGGCCATTCCAATCCCCGCGTTCTGGCCAAGATCAAGGCCCAGATGGACAAGGCCACCTTCGGCTACCGTCTGCATTTCCGCACCCATCCGTCTGAGGATCTGGCGGCCAAGACCGTAGCGATGACGCCCGAGGGGCTGGACCGGGTATTCTTTGTCTCGGGAGGGTCCGAGGCTGTGGAAAGCGCTATGAAACTGGCCCGGCAATATGCTCTGACCCAAGGACAGGCGACGCGTTACAAGGTCATTTCGCGCTTTCCATCCTATCACGGCTGCACGTTTGGCGCACTGGACCTGACGGGTTACGACCCGCTGCGCGAGCCCTTTGCCCCCATGATGAAGGGCATGCCCAAGATAGCCGCGCCCGCGACCTATCTGGATCGGGACAATCTTACCGAGGACCAGCGCGGGCTGAAATATGCCGAGCTATTGCGTGACAAGATCGTGGAGGAAGGCCCCGAGTCGGTTCTGGCCTTTGTGATGGAGCCGATTGGCGGGGCCTCGACCGGCGCGCTGGTGGCGCCCGACAGCTACTATGGCCGAGTGCGCGAGATTTGTGACGAATTCGGTGTGCTGCTGATTTATGACGAGGTCATGACGGGTGCCGGACGCACCGGCAAGTTTCTGGCGGCCGAACATTGGGGTATCACCCCGGATATCGTTGCCATGTCCAAGGGCTTTGGCGCAGGTTATGCGCCGCTTGGCGCGATCGTTGCCAGGTCAGGTCTTGTCGAGCCGGTCCTTGACGCGGGCGGGTTCCTGCATGGTTTCACCTATGCGGGCAATCCTCTGGCCTGTTCCGCCGGGCTGGCCGTTCTGGAAGAACTGGAAGACCAAGGGCTGATCGAAAACGCCGCCCGCATGGGCGAGGTTTTGATGGCCGAGTTGCGTGCGCTGATGGACCGTTATCCCTTCATCGGCGATGTGCGGGGAAAGGGGCTGTTGACCGCGTTCGAATTTGTCGCGGACCGCAGCACGATGGAACCGCTCGACCCAAAGATCAACGCCTACGACCGGCTTGTCGAACTCGCCTATGCCCGCGGCTTGATCATCTATTCTCGCCGCACGCGGGGCGGCAAGGCCGGCGATCATTTCCTCGTGGCGCCGCCACTGATCATCACCAAGGACCAGATCGCCGAGATGATGGCGATTTTGCGGGACGCGCTTGATGCTTTTGCAATCGAGATCGGGTTGCCGGTGGAGAGTGCGGCATGAAGCTACCCAACAAGCAATGCACCATCGACGCTGCCATTGCAAAGATCAAGGATGGCGATACGGTCATGGTTGGCGGGTTTGGCGTTCCGGGTACGCCTTCGACCCTGATCCACGCCTTGGTCGCGCATGGCGCCCGCAACCTGACCCTGGTCAAGAACGACGCGAACGAGCCGGGCATGGGTGTCGACCATCTGCTGCAAAGCGGACAGGTTGCACGCCTGATCACCACGCATCTCGGCCTGAACGGAAACGCGATAGCCCTGATGAACGAAGGCCGAATCAAGGTCGAGTTCAACGCCCAGGGGATTCTTGCCGAGCGCATCCGGGCCGGTGGCGCCGGGATGGGCGCGATCCTGAGCGACATCGGAATCGGAACCGAACTGGCCGAAGGCAAGCAAGTGGTTGAAATGGCCGGAAAAACATATCTGGTTGAGCCCGCCCTGCGCGCCGATGTGGCCCTGATCCATGCAGATTGCGCTGATACTTTCGGCAATCTTGCCTATGTCGCGACCGCGCAGAATTTCAATCCTCTGATGGCCATGGCCGCCGATTGCGTCATTGTCGAGGCCGAGCGCGTCTTGCCGCTCGGCGGTCTTGCGGCGAATGAAGTCCACACGCCCGGGGTGTTTGTCGACCACGTCACCGAACTGGGTGAACTGTCCAAGGAATACGCCGTTGTCCAACGCTAGAGAACGCATGCTGGCCCGCGCCGCGCGGGAAATTGCGCCGGGCATGGTGGTCAATCTGGGGATTGGCCTGCCGACCAAGGTGGTCAACCATCTGCCGGCGGACTTTCCCGTTTGCCTGCATACCGAGAACGGCCTGACGGGCATCGGCCCGACCTTGCCGCCGGAACGGGCGGACAGAAACCTGATCGACGCGGGCGGGGCCTATGTGTCGACCGTTCCGGGATCGGCCTTTTTCGACAGCGCCACCAGCTTCGCCATCGTGCGTTCCGGGCGGCTTGATCTGACGATGCTTGGAGCCTTCGAGGTAAGCGCGGCAGGCGATCTGGCCAACTGGAAAATACCCGGAAAATTCAGCCCTGGCGTGGGTGGCGGGATCGAGCTCGCACAAAAGGCGCGGCGTGTCGTGGTTTTGACCACGCATACCGACCGCGCCGGGAACCCCAAGCTGAAACAGGCCTGTACTCTGCCGCTGACCGCGCGGGGATGCGTGTCGCGGATCTTTACCGATATGGCCGTGATCGACGTGTCCGCAGACGGTTTTATGCTTGTCGAAACCGCCGAAGGCGTCAGCATTTCCGACGTGGCCGAGGCGACGGATGCGCCGCTGCTGCTGCCCGATGCGCCCCTTCCGACATTCTGAGATTATCCATGCGAGACGATCTGGAAAACCGCCTATGTGATGCAGTCGACGAAGGGTTCGACCGGCAGATTGCCTTTCTGTCCGAGCTTACGGCGCATCCCTCGACACGTGGGAACGAGCAATCGGCACAGGGATTCATGGCCGATGAACTGGCCGCGCGTGGCTACGAGGTCGACCGTTGGCAGATAGATATCGCCGAGATCCGGCATTTGCCGGGCTTTTCGCCGGTGCTTGGCCCTTATGAGGACGCCGTGAATGTTGTTGGAAGCCACCGGTCAAGAACAAACCGGGGCCGTTCGCTTATCCTGAACGGGCACATTGACGTGGTCCCGGCCGGGCCGCTTGACATGTGGGACAGCCCGCCGTTTGAGCCGCGTGTCGAAGGTGGCTGGCTTTATGGCCGCGGCGGCGGCGATATGAAGGCCGGACTGGCGTCGAACCTCTTCGCGCTCGACGCGCTGGCGGCTTGTGGGCTGGCCCCGGGCGGGGACGTGTTTTTCCAATCCGTGGTCGAGGAAGAATGCACCGGCAATGGCGCCCTGGCCTGTCTTGCGCGTGGCTATAGCGCAGATGCGGCGCTGATCCCCGAGCCGTTTTCCGAACATCTTGTCACCGCTCAGTTGGGTGTCATCTGGTTCCAGGTGCACCTCAAGGGCCTGCCAACCCATGTTGCCTTTGCCGGAAGCGGGGCGAACGCGATCGAGGCAGCCATCCCGTTGATCGGCGCCTTGCACGAGATGGAGCATCGCTGGAACGCGGCGGAAAACCGCCCCTCCGAATACGCCCATGCGGACCACGCTCTGAACCTCAATATCGGCAGGATCGAGGGGGGCGATTGGACGAGTTCAGTGCCCGCCTGGAGCGTGTTCGACGTTCGCATGGCGATTTTTCCTGGCCAGTCGATTGACGCCGCCAAGGCCGAGATTGAACAGGTTATCCTGGATGCAGCGCGCGAAAACGCTTTCCTGAGGAATTCCCTGCCCGAGATCGTCTATCACGGATTTCATGCCGAAGGATACACCCTGTCCCGAGACAGCTCGGCCAATGCGGCCTCAGCGATCTCGGCGCTTGATCGGGCCCATCGATCCGTAACCGGAGAGGCATTGGAGCGCGAGGCCATAACTGCCACGACCGATGCGCGGTTCTTTGGGCTCTATGCGGACACGCCTGCTCTGGTATACGGGCCGCGCGCCGAGGCAATCCACGGCTTCAACGAGCGGGTCGAGCTTGAAAGCATGCGCCGCATCACCAAAGCCACTGCAATGTTCATCGCCGCCTGGTGCGGCACCGAAGAGGTATGAGAACCATCCCATGCGCGAAGCCGTCATTGTTTCAACCGCCCGCACGCCGATTGGCAAAGCCTATCGGGGAGCCTTCAACAACCTTGAAGCCCCCAGCCTCGCCGTCCCTGCGGTCAAGGCGGCCCTGGCGCGCGCCGGGCTGACCGGGGCCGAGGTGGAAGAGGCCATCTTTGGCGCAGCACTGACACAGGGGTCATCCGGTATCAACGTCGCCCGGCATATCGTCCAGGCAGCGGGCCTGCCCGACAGCGTTGCAGGGGCGGCGGTGGACCGACAGTGCGCCTCGGGGCTGAACGCCATTTCCATTGCGTCGCATATGGTGCGCTGCGAGGGAGTCGATGTGGCGCTTGCCGGCGGATTGGAAAGCATTTCCTTGGTGCAGAATTCCCATTGGAACGGTCACCGCTATCGCGACCCGTCCGTGCCCGAAGCCTATTACCTGAGCATGCTGGACACCGCCGAGGTCGTGGCCGAACGCTATGGCGTGACCCGGGAAGCGCAGGATGCTTATGCGCTGCAAAGCCAAATCCGCACCGCCAGAGCGCAGGAGGCGGGTCTCTTCGCCGACGAGATCGTGCCCGTCGAGGCCGTGAAGATCGTCACCGACAAAACCACGCAGGAATCCCGTCAAGAGGCGGTTCGACTTGAGCTGGACGAATGCAACCGACCCGGCACGACCTCCGAAGGACTTTCCGGTCTGGCTGCCGTTCAGGGAGCGGGTAAGACCGTCACCGCGGGCAACGCCAGCCAGCTGTCCGACGGGGCCGCGGCCATGGTCGTGATGGAGGCCGATGAGGCTCGCCGTCGCGGTCTTGCGCCACTCGGAGCGCTACGAGGCTTTGCCGTGGCCGGGGTTGCGCCCGATGAAATGGGTGTCGGGCCGGTGGTGGCCATTCCACGGCTGTTGGCGCGCGCCGGTCTGACCCAGAACGATATCGACCTTTGGGAAATCAACGAGGCATTTGCCGCCCAACTGGTGTATTGCCGCGACAAGCTGGGCATCCCCGATGACCGCCTGAACGTCAATGGCGGTGCTATTTCCATCGGCCACCCTTATGGCATGTCCGGTGCGCGTATGGCCGGGCACATCCTGCTGGAAGGCCGCCGCCGGAGCGCAAAATGGGCTGTTGTGTCCATGTGTGTCGGCGGCGGACAGGGGGCGGCCGGATTATTCGAGGTGTTCTGAGGCAATCACCATGCAAACGCTTGACCACAACCAATTCGCATATCTGACGGCCCTGCGCCACGAGCTGCACAGCCACCCCGAGCTTTCGGGCGAAGAAAGCGCAACCGCCCGGCGTATCGCCACGGAGCTTGTCGCCCTTGGTGCGGACCGCATCTGGCGCAATCTGGGCGGGCACGGCGTCGCGGCGGAGTTCAGGGGCGCAGCACCCGGGCCAACCGTGCTGTTACGTTGTGAACTTGATGGGCTGCCGATCCGCGAATTATCCGACCTGCCGTATAAGTCCCGGATTGACGGCAGGGGGCACCTCTGCGGCCATGACGGTCACATGGTGTCCATCCTCGGCGTGGGAATGCGGTTTGCGGCGCGCCCTGCATCCGGCCGCGTTATCTTGTTGTTTCAACCGGCAGAAGAAACCGGCGCCGGGGCAAAAGCTGTTGTCGAAGACCACCAATGGCCGGACATCCGTCCGGACTACGCCTTTGCCTATCACAATGTTCCGGGGCGGCCTTTGGGCGAAATCGGCCTACGTCCGGGGCCGGGCAACTGTGCGTCCCGCGGGATGCAGATATTGTTCGAGGGCAAGAGCTCTCACGCGGCGGTACCGGAAGACGGGTTGTCGCCCGCCAATGCGATGGCCGGGCTGATGACCTCTTTGCCGGGGCTGAGCCACGGCACGATCGGGGAGGATGATTTTGCGCTGTCCACGCTGACCCACGTCAATCTGGGCGAGCCCACTTTTGGAATTGCCCCGGCGGATGGAGAGCTGCGCGTCACGCTTCGCACAATGACGAACGAGCGGATGGAAACCTTGATTTCCGAGGCCTTGGCACAGGTCGAGCGCGCGAAGGGCGCTCTGAAGGTTGATGTGCACTGGCATGATCTGTTCCGGTCCGTGAACAACGACGCCGAAGCGACCAGCGTTGCGCGTGACGTCGCAGTTGATCTGGGGCTTGCGATCAACGACATGGACCTTCCGATGCGCTGGTCCGAGGATTTCGGGCGCATCTGGGAAGATGGCTCCAAGGCCACGATGCTTTACATCGGATCGGGAGAATTCCAGCCCCAGTTGCACAACCCCGATTTTGATTTCCCCGATGCCTTGCTTCCCGTCGCGATCGATCAGTTCTGCGGCATTGTTGACCGGCTGCTGGGTCCACCCAAGTCATGAGACAGGAAAGCTGTCCCAGTTCATGGTGCGAAATCCATCGCGACAGGATTTCCCGAAACCTTGAGCTTGCACTGGGGCTTGTTCCCAAGGGCCGCAGATTTTGCGCAGTGCTCAAAGCGGATGCCTATGGCCATGGCATTCGACAAGTCGTGCCCTTGATCCGGGCACACGGTGTAAACTGTGTCGGCATTACGTCGAATGCCGAAGCCTACGAGGTGCGAGATGCAGGATTTGAAGGAACCCTGATCCGCTTGCGCGCCGCCACACCTCATGAAATCGATGACGCGCTGAACGCTAGGGTCGAGGAGCAAGTCGGATCTCTCGACGGCGCCGAGAAACTGCACGCGCTGAAAGCCGCGGGCCGCTCTGTGCGCGCCCATCTGGCCTTGAATGCATCGGGCATGTCGCGCGACGGGCTGGAAATTTCGACCGATCAGGGCCGGACGACTTGCCTTTCGATTTTGAACATGCTTGCCGAGGACATCGTGGGAATTTGCACCCATTTCCCCAGCAATGCGCCTGAAAATTTGCGCCTGAGCTCGGACCTGTTCCAGGATCAGGTGTCCTGGATATTTGCGAACAGCCCTCTGGATCGGTCTGATGTTCTCGTTCACGCCGGAAGCTCGTTGACCTTGGTGGCTGAAGAGGCCGTTGAAACAGATATGTACCGTTGCGGGGCGATCCTTTACGGAATTCTGAAACCAGAGTTAGGTTTTCAGACCACAATGGATCTTAAGGCACGCGTGGTAAGCCTCGGGGTGTACCCCCGGGGTGCCACTGTCGGCTACGATCGGTCCTGTCGCTTGCAGTCTGATCGGCGGTTGGCCTGCCTTTCGATTGGGTATTCAAACGGGTTCCGGCGCGGGGCGGAAGGCGCGGCCGCCGTTGTGGTCGGCAATGGTTCTGCACCGGTTTTGGGCAAGATCTCCATGAATACGGTGGTTGTCGATGTCACCGATCTGGACGGCGTGCAGGTTGGCGACGAGGCGACGGTATTTGGAGGCATCACAAACACGAGGGCATCCCTCACCAGCACCGAGCAGCAGTTTCGAACGATAATGGCCGATCTATACTCGGATTGGGGGCTGCGCAGTCAGCGTATCTATCGTTGATGGGATACCCCTTGCTGGTCGTTTCAGAGTAATCCCGCTTGG
>JBFIHV010000045.1:0-11790 GCA_041601595.1 Amylibacter sp.
AAACGGCGACATCGTCGATCTGCTGCAGAAGAAATACCTCGCCGAGGGCATCACCGGACCGGAAGGTCACGCCTATTCCCGCCCGCCCGAACTGGAAGGAGAGGCGGCAAACCGCGCCATCACCATCGCCGACGCGGCCGGCGTGCCGCTCTATATCGTCCACGTCTCCTGCGAGCAGGCGCACGAGGCGATCCGCCGCGCGCGACAAAAGGGCATGCGGGTTTACGGCGAACCGCTGATCCAGTTCCTGACGCTCGACGAAAGCGAGTATTTCAAGGGCGACTGGGACCACTCCGCGCGCCGCGTCATGTCGCCGCCGTTCCGCAACAAGGCGCATCAGGCAAGCCTTTGGGCCGGTCTGCAATCCGGATCGTTGCAGGTCGTCGCCACGGATCACGCGGCGTTCACCACCGAGCAAAAGCGCATGGGCCGTGACAATTTCTGCCTGATCCCCAACGGGTCCAACGGGCTGGAGGAACGGCTCGCGGTGCTGTGGACCGAGGGCGTGGAAACCGGCCGTCTGACGCCGAACGAGTTCGTTGCGGCCACATCAACAAACGTTGCCAAGATATTGAATATATATCCGAAAAAAGGAGCGATTGTTGAAGGTGCGGATGCCGATATCGTGGTTTGGGACCCGAAAATCAGCAAGAAGATCAGCGCGTCCAACCACCACTCCGTGCTCGATTACAACGTATTCGAAGGTTTCGACGTGAAGGCGCAGTCCCGCTACACCCTGTCGCGGGGAGAGGTCATCTGGGCCTGGGGCCAGAACAGCCAGCCGCAGCCGGGTCGGGGCCGGTTCGTGCCGCGCCCGGCATTTCCGTCGGCGCACAAGGCGCTGAGCCAGTGGAAAGAGCTGAACAGTCCGCGCAAGATCCGGCGTGATCCGCTGAATATTCCGGCGGGCATTTGAAATTCCGCGGCAATCGATCCCCAGTCCGAAAGGCTCAATGGTGAGCAAAGACACAATAATCCAGACGAAGCACCTTGACCTGACATTTCAGACCAACGACGGGCCGGTCCATGCGCTGAGCGACATCAACCTGACGATTAAAAAAGGCGAGTTCGTGTCGCTCATCGGCCCGTCGGGCTGCGGCAAGACCACTCTTTTACGCGTCATGGCGGATCTCGAGAAACCGACCGGCGGGACGGCGACTGTCAACGGTGTAAGCCCAGAAGAGGCGCGCAAGGCGCGCGCCTACGGTTATGTATTTCAGGCGGCCGGCCTCTATCCCTGGCGTACGGTGGGCGGCAACATAAGGCTTCCGCTGGAAATCATGGGCTACGACAAGGCGGAACAGAGCGCGCGCGTGGCAAAGGTGCTGGAACTGGTCGAACTGACCGGTTTCGACAGGAAATTTCCCTGGCAATTGTCGGGCGGCATGCAGCAGCGCGCCAGCATCGCCCGCGCCTTGGCCTTCGACGCCGATATCCTGTTCATGGACGAACCCTTCGGCGCGCTGGACGAGATTGTCCGGGACCACCTGAACGAACAGCTTCTGCATTTGTGGGAGAGGACAAACAAGACGATAGTTTTCGTTACACACTCCATCCCCGAAGCGGTTTACCTTTCGACAAAGATCGTCGTGATGAGCCCGCGCCCGGGACGTATCGCCGACATTATCCACAGCAATCTTCCAAAAGAGCGACCTTTGGAAATCCGCGACACGCCCGAGTTTCTGGAAATTGCCGCGCGCGTGCGTCACGGCTTGCGTACGGGGCATGAAGATGGCTGATACGGCTCCGCGTCAGGATCTTGGCGCGCCCTGCCGGAATACACCGGCAGGGCGGCTTCATCGTTCACGGCCATCGGCTCTCCAGCCTGTACCGCATTGGTATGAAACAGCCGGAATGGTTTCATTATTCTTAAAATACTCAAAAAATACGAAGGTAAATCTCGGTGAGTTGGATGTTTTCGCCTTCGGCGAGAGTATTTCGGGAACAATGAAGAAAAGGCGGACGCCATGAGGAAAAGTGTCGTTCCCATAACCGTTGTCGTGCTTGCGATCGTCCTGATCTGGTATCTGGCGGCTGTCGTGCTGAACAGCGCATGGGCCTATGACAGGGCCAAGCGTGCGGATGTCAGCCTGAGTTTCCCGGAACTGGTGAGTGATACCTGGTCGCAGGAAAAGCCGAGGCTACCGGTGCCGCACCAGATTGCCTCGGAAATCTACAAGACGACGGTCTTGCAGAGGGTAACCTCCAAACGCTCACTTGTCTGGCATGGATGGATCACACTGTCCGCAACGCTTTTGGGGTTCGCATTGGGAACCGGGTTGGGTGTCTTGCTGGCTGTCGGGATTGTCCATAGCCGGGCCATGGACATGTCGGTCATGCCTTGGGTCATTGCCAGCCAGACCGTGCCCATTCTGGCCGTAGCGCCGATGGTTATCGTCGTCTTGAACGCGATTGGAATTTCCGGTCTGCTGCCGAAGGCGGTGATTTCCATGTATCTCTCTTTCTTTCCGGTGGTCGTCGGAATGGTGAAGGGGTTTCGCGCGCCTGACGCGATGCAGTTGGACCAGATGCGGACCTGGAATACCGGACGCGCGACGGTGTTCTGGAAGCTCCGGTTGCCGAGTTCGATGCCCTACCTGTTCACATCGCTCAAGATCGCCATGGCGGCGTCACTGGTCGGGGCTATCGTCGGCGAATTGCCGACCGGGGCGGTGGCCGGTCTGGGCGCGCGGTTGCTCGCGGGCAGCTATTACGGACAGACGATCCAGATCTGGAGCGCGCTGATCTCGGCCGCCGCCCTGGCCGCGGTTCTGGTCGCGCTGATCGGATTGGCTCAGACCATGACGCTGAGAAAGATGGGGATGCTGCGATGATCTGGTCCGTATCCGCCGTCCTTGTCTGGCTGGTGCTTTGGGCCCTGAATGTGCGGTTGTCGCGACGGCCGAAATCGAAGGTGACGACGCTTCTCGTGCCGACAATCTTCGGCATTACGGTTCTGATCCTGTGGGAAGGCATCGTCCGAGGGTTCGATGTCAGCCCTGTGTTGCTTCCCGGACCCGCCGCGATCGCGTCGCGGTTTGCGGGCAGCCTGCCGATACTCTGGACGGATTTTGTGCAGACTTTCGTCAAAGGCGCCTTGTCCGGATATGTGATCGGATGCGGCGCGGCTTTCATCATAGCGGTGGCTGTCGACCGTTCGCCATTCCTGCAGAGGGGGCTGTTGCCCATCGGCAATTTCGTTGCAGCCCTGCCGATCGTCGGCATGGCGCCGATTCTGGTGATGTGGTTCGGCTTTGACTGGCAATCGAAGGCCGCGGTCGTCGTCGTGATGGTGTTCTTTCCGATGCTGGTCAACACGGTAGAGGGCCTGAAATCATCGGATCGCATGCAGCGGGACCTGATGCAGACCTATGGCGCAAGCTATTGGCAGTCGCTGGTCAAGCTGCGGTTGCCTGCGTCCATGCCGTTTGTCTTTAACGGGCTCAAGATTTGTACTACGCTGGCCCTGATCGGAGCCATAGTCGCCGAATTCTTCGGGTCGCCGATACGTGGCATGGGGTTCCGTATTTCGACGGAGGTCGGGCGACTTGCCCTCGATATGGTCTGGGCGGAAATCACGGTGGCGGCCCTGGCGGGGTCGGCATTCTACGGATCGGTCGCGGCGGTGGAAAAACTTGTGACCTTCTGGCATCCGTCACAACGAATTTAAGTAACAACAACAATTTATGACAACAAGGAGAGAAGACATGAAAAATTACCTGATTACGGCAATCGCTGGCGCGGTGGCGCTGGGCGCGACCGTCGCGCAGGCGGCGGATGACGTGACGCTGCAACTGAAATGGGTGACGCAAGCCCAGTTTGCCGGATATTACGTGGCGCTCGACAAAGGATTCTACGAAGAAGAAGACCTGAATGTGACGATCAAGCCGGGCGGTCCCGATATCGCTCCGGCGCAGGTCATTGCGGGTGGCGGCGCGGACGTCGTTCTGGACTGGATGCCTTCCGCCCTGGCTTCCCGGGAAAAGGGCCTGGACCTCGTGAATATCGCGCAGCCGTTCAAGTCCTCGGGCATGATGCTGACCTGCCGCAAGGACGCGGGCATTTCCAGCCCTGCCGATTTCGCCGGCAAGACGCTCGGCGTCTGGTTTTTCGGTAACGAATATCCGTTCCTGAGCTGGATGAGCAAACTTGGCCTCAAGACTGATGGCTCCGAGGGTGGCGTGACCGTTCTGAAGCAGGGTTTCAACGTCGATCCGATCCTGCAGGGGCAGGCGGCCTGTGTGTCGACCATGACCTATAACGAATACTGGCAGATCATCGACGCAGGCATTTCGGAGGATGAACTGGTCGTATTCAAGTATGAGGATCAGGGCGTCGCGACCCTGGAAGACGGCATGTACGTGCTTGGCGAAAACCTGAAGGACGACGCTTTCAAGGACAAGATGGTCCGGTTTGTAAGAGCCTCCATGAAGGGCTGGAAATATGCCGAGGCGAATCCTGACGAAGCGGCCATGATCGTTCTTGATAACGACGCATCCGGCGCCCAGACGGAAAAGCACCAGAAGCGGATGATGGGCGAAATTGCCAAGCTGACCGCCGGTTCAAACGGCGCACTGGACCCTGCCGACTATCAGCGGACGGTGGACAGCCTGCTGGCCGGCGGATCGGACCCCGTGATCAGCAAGGAACCCGAAGGCGCCTGGACGCATGAAATTACCGACATTGCACTGAAATAGCATTTCCGGCCTGTCGGACTCCGCCCGCGCGCTCCCGGTGCGCGGGTTTTCATGCGGAAGGTGGCGGCATCCGGACGGCCAATGCTTGCAGGCGGCCGCTGCGCAAAGTTAATCTGACAAAGCAGCGGACAGTATACTAACATCCGGGTCAGTGCAGTCGTCGGGGCCGGACACCGGCCTTAAATGCAAGTCTTTGCACAGGGGGGATCATGGTCGCCGAACCGCAGATAATGACACTGGAAGAAATCGAGGACATCGCGTTTCGCGCGTTGGTCAAGGCCGGAGCGTCAGAAGAAAACGCACGGCTTATGGCTGTCGCGACAGCGCAAACCGAGGCGGATGGCATCGCCAGCCACGGTTTGGCTTATATCCCCACATATTGCGAACACGTTCAGTGCGGCAAGGTCGACGGGAAGGCGCAACCAGTGGCTTCTTTCCCGGCGCCTGGGGTGATCACCGTGGATGCGGCGACGGGTTTCGCGCATCCCGCTATCGACCTCGGCTTCAGGTCGCTGATCGAAAAGGCTCGTACTCAGGGCGTTGCGGCGCTGGCCGTGTACAACTCCTACAATTGCGGCGTACTGGGCTATCATACCCGGCGTCTGGCCAAGGAGGGGTTGCTGGCGATCGGCTTTACCAACGCGCCTGCCTCCATCGCGCCGGTTGGCGGATCGACGCCTGTCGTGGGAACCAACCCGTTTTCACTGGCCGCCCCGGATGGAAAAGGCGGAACCGCAGTCCTGATAGACCAGAGCGCCAGCGTCATCGCAAAGAGCGAGATCATGCGGCACGCCCGCGAAAACCTGCCGATCCCGCCGGAGTGGGCGCTTGACCCGGATGGCCGCCCTACGACCGATCCCAACCTTGCGCTGAAAGGCTCGATGGCGCCGGCAGGCGGGTACAAGGGGGTAGGGGTGGCGCTGATGGTGGAGATCATGGCCGCGGCCATGTCGGGCGCGACACTGGGGATCAACGCCAGCCCGTTTTCCGGAACCAAGGGAGGGCCGCCCAGGACAGGGCAGTTCTTTCTTGCGATCGAGCCGTCGCTGACCTCCGGCAACCGTTTCGCCGATCTGCTGACGGCGCTTGTGGAAGAGATGCGCGACCAACCCGGTGTGCGGGTGCCGGGCGATGGACGGCGCGCCGCCCGTCGTCGTGCGGAGCGGAAGGGCGTCATGGTCAATCCGGCGACACTGGAAAAGGTTGAGTTATGGCTTTGAACGGCGCCGCCGGTCCGTGGCCATTTTAGAGCGCGGACACCATTTCACATCGTGCAGGGTCGGTGGTGTGCATTTTCGGTGAAGCCGCAGGGCAAACTTGCCCCCTCTGGGGCAAAAATTCTGACGTCAGGTCGCGTTACGATGCCTCTCTTTTTCTTTTGCGAAATAGCTTGCAGTGAACTACGCTTCGTTTTGTAGGCGAATTACGCCGACAAGAAAAAATTACATAACAATTGGGAGTTTATTACAATGACGTATAAGTTGACTGCCAAACTGCTTGCGTCGGTTTCCATTGCTTCTTTCCTCTCGCAAGGTGTCATGGCCCAGAGTGTCGACATGGATGCGCTGGTTGCTGCTGCGAAAGCCGAGGGCATGGTGACGACGATAGCTTTGCCGCATGACTGGTGCGGATATGGCGCTGTCATTCAGGGGTTCAAGGACAAATACGGGATCGAGGTCAACGAACTGAACCCCGATGCAGGGTCGGCTGACGAACTGGAAGCGATCCGGGCGAACATGAACAATACCGGCCCTCAGGCGCCTGACGTAATCGACGTCGGCTTCTCTTTCGGACCGGCGGCCAAATCGGAGGGGTTGATTCAGCCTTACAAGGTTTCGACCTGGGACGAAATTCCGGCCAACGTGAAGGACGAGGAAGGTTTCTGGTACGGCGACTACTATGGCGTTTTGTCGTTCGCCGTGAACAAGGACATCGTGCAGGAAAGTCCGGCCGACTGGTCCGACCTGCTGAAACCTGAATTTGCGGCATCCGTAGCACTGGCGGGTGATCCGCGGGCGTCCAACCAAGCAATCCTCGGCGTTTACGCCGCAGGCCTGGCCAACGGCGGCGCCCCCGGTGCCGAAGCCGGCGAAAAAGGCCTGGAGTTCTTCTCGGAACTGAACAAGGCCGGCAATTTCGTCCCTGTTATCGGTAAGGCCGGCACGCTGGCGCAAGGCGCGACCCCCATCGTCATCTGGTGGGATTACAACGCTCTTTCCGGCCGCGATACGCTGAACGGCAACCCGCCGGTCGACGTCGTGGTTCCCGCCAGCGGCGTTGTCGCGGGCGTCTATGTGCAGGCGATCAGCGCTTATGCCCCGCATCCGAACGCGGCGAAGCTCTGGATGGAGTATCTCTACTCTGACGAAGGCCAGCTGAAATGGCTTGACGGCTACTGCCACCCGATCCGGTTCAACGCGATGGCCGCGGCTGGCAAGATCCCGCAGGAAATGCTGGACAAGCTGCCCCCGGCAGCCGCTTACGAGGCTGCTGTCTTCCCGTCGCTCGATGAACAGTCGGCGATGAAAGAGAAAGTCACCGGCGGCTGGGACACCGTCGTCGGCGCGAACGTGCAATAGGAAATCCGGCCCTCCCGTAATCGGGAGGGCCCCTTTCTTATGGCCGATACAACAATCATTCCGGTGAAGAAGTCACGCTCCTGGGCTTGGCTCGGCATCGCACCGTTCATCATCTTCGCGGTGATGTTTCTGATCCTGCCGACAATGCACATCGTTGTCGGGGCGTTTCAGAACCAGCAGGGCGAGTTCACGTTCCAGAATATTCGCAACCTGTTCCAGCCCTCGATCATGGCGTCCTACTGGATTTCGATCCGTATTTCGGTCGCCTCGGCCTTTTTCGGATGCGTGATCGGATTCGCGATCGCGGCATCCGTCACGCTCGGCGGTTTGCCGAAAGCGATACGCTCGCCGCTGATGACCTTTTCGGGCGTGGCGTCGAATTTCGCGGGTGTGCCGTTGTCGTTCGCGTTTATCGCGACGCTGGGCCGGTTGGGCCTTGTCACCGTGTTGCTGCGCGACTGGTTCGGGGTCAACATCTATGCGCTGGGCTTCAACCTCTACAGTTTCCTCGGCCTGACGCTGACCTATCTGTTCTTCCAGATACCGCTGATGGTCCTGATCGTCACGCCAGCGCTGGACGGGCTGAAACGAGAGTGGAAAGAGGCGGCGCAGATACTCGGCGCGTCGGGCTTCCAGTACTGGCGCCTGGTGGCGCTGCCGATCCTGTGGCCGACGTTGCTGGGCACCTTCGCCCTGTTATTCGCCAATTCGTTCGGAGCGGTCGCGACGGCCTATGCGCTGACCGGTTCGTCGCTTTCCATCGTTCCGATCCTGCTGTTCGCGCAAATACGGGGTGACGTGTTGCAGGACCCCCATCTCGGCTATGCCCTCGCTTTCGGGATGATCGCGGTTACCGGCATCGCCAACGGCATCTACATCTGGATGCGGACGCGCGCCGAAAGGTGGATGAAATGAAAAGGAGCATCTGGTCCTGGCTGGCCCTGCTGTTCGGCATTCTCTATTTCGGGCTGCCGCTGTTGGGCACGCTGGAGTTTTCGCTGAAAATGCGGCGCGGGGAATACTCGATGGACGCCTATCTGGCCGTGCTGAACGACCCGCAGTTCCGCGCGACCTTTGGCTATTCCGTGATGATGGCTCTTTTCACGATCGTGCTCGGAATTCTGATCGTCGTGCCGACGGCCTATTGGGTGCAGTTGCGGTATCGAAAGCTTCGGCCGTTCATCGAATTCATCACCCTGCTGCCCCTGGTCATTCCGCCCATCGTCGTCGTCTTCGGCTATATCCGACTATACAATACCTCGTCATTCCTGCCGCTGACCGGGTCGGCGACCGGGACAAATATCCTTTTGATGTTCGGGTATGCAACCTTGTCGTTGCCCTATATGTACCGTGCGGTGGATACGGGACTGCGCGCGATCGACGTGGCTACGCTGACCGAAGCGGCCGAGAGTCTGGGCGCGGGTTGGCTGACCACCATGACGCGCGTCATCGTGCCGAACGTACTGGTCGCCATCCTGTCCGGCGCCTTCCTGACCTTCGCCATTGTCATCGGCGAATTTGTCATGGCGGCGCTGCTGAACCGGCCCGCGTTCGGGCCTTACCTGCAGATCATGGGGGCGAACAGGGCCTACGAACCGGCGGCGCTCGCCGTCATCGCCTTCGCAATCACCTGGGCCTGCATGGGGCTGATCCAGCTTGTGACGCGCCTTCAGAAACATACAAGAATAGTGCGGTAATCCATGGACTTTCTCGAAATCTCGAACCTGCAGAAATTCTACGGCACAAATCACGTCGTGAAGGATTTCAACCTGAATATCGAAAAGGGAGAGTTCATATCGTTCCTCGGGCCGTCCGGCTGCGGAAAAACGACGACGCTACGGATGGTGGCGGGTTTCGAGACGCCGTCCGACGGGGTCATCAGGATCGACGGACGGGACGTGGTGAACCTGAAGCCGAACCAGCGCAATATCGGCATGGTGTTCCAGTCCTACGCCCTGTTCCCGAACATGACTGTCGCGCAAAACGTCGGATTCGGTCTGCGGATCGCCAAGGTGCCGAAGGAAGAGGCGCGCGCCCGTGTGGCGGAAATGCTGTCCCTGGTCGGTCTGAAGGACTTCGGGGCCAGATACCCGTTTCAACTGTCCGGCGGCCAGCAGCAGCGCGTGGCACTGGCCCGTGCCCTTGCCGCAAAGCCTCAGGTTCTTCTTCTTGACGAACCGCTGTCGGCTCTGGATGCGAAGATCCGCGTATCCCTGCGCGAGGAAATCCGCCAGATCCAGCGGGAACTGGGCATAACGACAATTTATGTGACCCACGATCAGGAAGAAGCCCTGAGCATGTCCGACCGCATCGTCGTGATGAATGCCGGCGTGGCGGAACAGGTCGGCGAACCTTTCGAGATTTACAACCGTCCTTCCAGCCGGTTTGTCGCAGGGTTCGTCGGAACCCTGAACACGCTGGAAGCCAGGGCCGTCGATCCGGCCTCCGGCACGCTGGACATGGCCGGACAGACCATTGCGCTACAGCGACCGATCGAGGCGAAGTCAGGCGACACGGTCACCTTTGCGCTGCGGCCAGAGATCATCAAGGTCGGTCACGGCGACGGCGATCACGTGTCGCTCAACGGCAAGGTGGAAGAGGTCAGCTTTCTGGGGTCCGTCGTTCGCATCCGCCTGAAGATCGGGAACAACAATCTGGTTCTGGATACGTTCAATACGACGACCGCGCTGCCTCCGGCAGTCGGGACGATATGCGAGGTGAATTTCCCGAGAGAGAGCGTGTTGTTTTAGATTCCGTGCGGCTTGCAGCATTTACGCAAACCTATTTCGGCTGCATTTCGATGTTGAACGACTTCGCGAATTCCACCGCCAAACTCCGCATGTTCGACCGTGCCGGGAATATTACAAGAAAACGGTGCTCGATACCGATCTCGAAGGGCTTGACGGCGATATCGCGTCGCCCCAGTGCATGCGTCATCCATGCGGGAGCGATGGCCGTGCCGAACCCCTCTGCCGCGAAACCGCAGGCGGAATCGACCGACTGGGTTTCGACGAGAACGCGCGGGGCAATCCCGACGCTGCGGAATGCGAGGTCGATCTCGTCGCGCCAAAGGCGTCCGCGCCCGATCATGATGAGAGGTTCCTGCGCCAGATCGGAGAGTCCGAGAGAGGTTTTTTCGGCAAGCGAGTGGCCCGCCGGCATGACGACGACCAGACCGCTGCTGCAAATATCCACGGAGTCCACGCCCGGTGACAGAACGGGGGCCTTGGCGACGCCCAGATCCACCTCGCGGGCGGCGACGAGGCCGACAATTCGCTCGTAGGTCCCCAATTGCACGGATATGCGCAGCCTCGGATGGTCTTTCGACAGATGCTTCAGCGTTCGCGGCAGATAGGTTCCGGCCAGTGAATAGGGCGCCGCGACGCGCAGCAACCCCAGATCCAGAACGCTGTTGTTGCGCGCCAGATCCAGCACGCGGCTCAGACCGTCGAAGGCGTGGCTGGCCTCGTCATAGATGGTCAGCGCGGTTTCCGTCGGACGCATCCGTCCGTTTTCCCTGACGAACAGGGTCAGGCGCAGGTCGGTTTCCAGGCGGGCGATCTGTTGGCTGACGGCAGGTTGCGACAGCCCCAACCGGCGCGCCGCTGCAGTGGCGCTGCCTGTTTCGATCAGGGCGCAAAACACTTGAAGGCCGCGAATCGTCGATGTTGCCATCCTATAACACTGGCTTATGGGCTGCCCCCGCACAACAATAAGATTGCGGGGGCGCACGGACTGATTCAAGGTTATCGCCAATTGAACCTGATCTGGGCGCGGCAAGCATGGCGGTATTTCTACTCAGGCGTCTTTTGCAGACAATTGCCGTCCTTTTGGCGGTGTCGATCGTGGTATTCGTCGGCCTGTACGCCGTTGGCAATCCCGTCGAAATCCTGCTGCCGGATGATGCGACAGAGGCGGAGCGGATCAACGCGATCCGGGCGCTTGGCCTCGATCAGCCGCTTTGGGTGCAATACGCAGTCTTCTTGAAGAACGCGGTCACGGGCGACCTGGGTACTTCGTTTGTCTATAATACACCTTCGATCACACTGATATTGCAACGTTTTCCTGCGACGTTGGAACTGGCCCTATCGGCGCTGATGATCGCGATTTTTATCGGCGGACCGCTGGGTCTCTATGCCGGACTGAATCCCGGGACCCGTCTTGACCGGACGATTGTGACCGGCTCCATTCTCGGATTTTCACTTCCGAATTTCTGGCAGGGGCTGATGCTGATCCTGATCTTTTCGATCGGCCTCGGCTGGTTGCCGTCCAGCGGGCGGGGGCAGACCGGCGCCATATTGGGAATGGAAACCAGCTTTGCCACTTGGGACGGAATAAGGCACCTGATCCTGCCCGCGACCAACCTCGCCCTTTTCAAGCTGGCGCTGGTGATCCGGCTGACACGGGCGCAGGTGCGCGAGACGATGCCGCTGGATTTCGTGAAGTTTGCCCGCGCCAAGGGCCTGTCGGAAACCCGCATCGTCGGCGTGCATGTGGCCAAGACCATCGCAGCG
>JBFIHV010000046.1:0-11588 GCA_041601595.1 Amylibacter sp.
CAGACCGAGATCTGCGAGGGATGACAGCCCTTGGCCCGGGCCAGAACCTCGACCCGTTCGGCGGGCGACATTTCCAGCGTGACGACGTCTTTTTCGAAACCCGGCCCGATCGCCAGCTTGTCCATATAGACATCCGGGGCATGCAACATCGATCCGCGCGGCCCCATGGCGATCACCGCCAGCGCGTTCGGCATGTCCTTGGCGGTCAGCGTGGTGCCCTCCAGCGGGTCCAGCGCGATGTCCACGCCCGGCCCATGGCCGGTTCCGACCTCCTCGCCGATATAGAGCATCGGCGCCTCGTCGCGCTCGCCTTCGCCGATCACGACGACCCCGGCGATATCGAGCAGGTTCAACTGCGTGCGCATGGCGTCGACGGCGGCCTGGTCTGCGGCCTTTTCGTCGCCGCGTCCGATCAGCTTGGCAGAGGCGATGGCGGCGGCCTCCGACACGCGCGCCAGTCCCAGCGACAGCATGCGGTCATTGTAAGTTTTCAAATCGGCCATATCCATATTCCTCTTGGTTCGGGAACACGCGCTGCGGGCGTGCGGTGGTTCAAGTGGTCAAACAGCTTCGATCCGCATCGCCACGGGCGTGGACATCGTAAGGCCGGTTTTAGCGATAGCCTTTAAAGCTAATGCGACAGTCGCGGGTTTTGTCGGGTGGGTCACGATCAGAACCGGCGCGGCATCGGTCTCGTCATGGCTCTGCTGCCGCATGCGGTCGATGGAAATTCCGGCATGCGCCAGTTCGGCCGAAACGCGGCTGAGCACGCCGGGCTGGTCGCGCAGCGACAGGCGGATGTAAAAGGCGGTTTCGCGTTCGGTCTGCACGGCCGTGGCGTTGCGCAGGGTCTTGGCGGGCTGTCCGAACACCGGTATCAAAATGCCCCGCGCGATGTCCATCACGTCGCCCATGACGGCAGAGGCGGTCGGGCCCTCGCCGGCGCCGGCGCCGCGCAGGACGAGCTGGCCGACGGCGTCGCCCTCGATCACCACCATATTGGTGCCGCCGTCCAGCTGCGCCAGCGGCGAATTCATTGGCACGAGGCTCGGGTGCATGGTCTGGACCAGCCCGGCCTCGGTCATTTTCGCGACGCCGAGCAGCTTGATCCGATAGCCCATGTCCTGCGCGGCCTCGATATCGGCCAGTTCGATATGGTCGATGCCCTGAATCTCGACACCCTGGAAATCGACCTGCGAGCCGAACGCGATGGCCGACAGCAGCGCCAGCTTGTGCCCTGCGTCGATGCCGCCCACGTCCAGTTGCGGGTCAGCCTCGAGATAGCCGAGCGCATGCGCCTCGTCGAAGATCTCTTCGTAGCTGAGGTGGGATTTTTCCATGCGGGTCAGGATATAGTTGCAGGTGCCGTTCATCACGCCCATGACGCCGGTGATCTCGTTGGCGGCGAGCGCCTCCGTCAGGACCTTGATGACCGGTATGCCGCCCGCGACGGCCGCCTCGAACCGCAGGTTGACGCCGTTGGCCTCGGCCCGTTCGGCCAGGGCCTGCCCGTGATGCGCCAACAGCGCCTTGTTCGCGGTCACGACATGTTTGCCCGCGGACAGCGCGGCCTCGACCGAGGCTTTGGCGGGGCCGTTTTCGCCGCCCATAAGCTCGATATAGACATCGACGTCGTCGCGGCGCGCCAGCGCAACGGGATCGTCTTCCCAGGCGATGCCGGACAGATCGACGCCGCGGTCCTTGTGGCGGCTGCGCGCCGACATCGCCGTGACCATGATCTTGCGGCCGGTGCGGGCCTGAAGCATCTTTTCATGCTCCTGCACGATCTTGATAACGCCGATGCCGACGGTGCCGAGTCCGGCAATTCCAAGGCGCAGGGGATGGGTCATTGTACTTGCTCCGATGTGTTGCCGTTCAGGACCGGCCTGAGAGGGTGTTAAACCAAGCTACGGCGACTGACAATAAACCGGAGTGGCGTTTTTGAAGTTTCTCGGCGCCATTTTCGGCCGTCATGGCTCGGACGCGGGCCGGACCGCCTGACGTAGACGGAAGGCCCGCCCGTCCATCAGGGCGATTGTCTGCCGATAGGTCTCTTCGTCTTCGGACGAGTCTACGATCAAGTCCCCGGTGGGCAGCAGCACCGGTTTTTCGGCCACCGATCCGGTCAGCGACGACGGCGGATAGGTGAACTCCGGCACATCGTCCCGGATCGAGCAGGCCGAAACCGCGATCAGTAGTCCGAGAAACGGTATCTGGGCGCTGAGGGTCATTCCATCCACTTTGTTCTGCGTCCGGTGTCGGCCAGTCTAGGGCCGCGACCGGACGCAGGCAAGCCGTTCTAGAGCTCCGGGTAGATCGGGAACTTGCCGCAAAGATCGGCGACCTTGGCTTTTACCGCAGCTTCCGCCGCGCCGTTGCCGTCCTCGCCGTTGGCGGCCAGACCGTCGACGACCTCGACGATCAGATCGGCGATCTGCCGGAATTCCGCTTCGCCGAAGCCGCGCGTCGTGCCCGCCGGTGTTCCGAGCCGGATGCCCGAGGTGACCGTCGGCTTTTCCGGATCGAACGGAATGCCGTTCTTGTTGGTGGTGATGTGGGCGCGGCCGAGGGCCTTTTCGGTTTCGTTGCCTTTCACGCCCTTGGGGCGCAGATCGACCAGCATCAGATGCGTGTCGGTGCCGCCGGTGACGATGTCCAGGCCGCCCTTCATCAACTGGTCGGCCAGCGCGACCGCATTGGCGCGGACCTGCTTCTGGTAGGATTTGAACTCGGGGCGCAGGGCTTCGCCGAAGGCGACGGCCTTGGCGGCGATGACATGCATCAGCGGGCCGCCCTGAATGCCGGGGAAGATCGCCGAGTTCACTTTCTTGGCGATGTCCTCGTTGCTGGTCAGGATCATGCCGCCGCGCGGGCCGCGCAGGGTCTTGTGGGTGGTCGTCGTGGCGACATCGGCATAGGGGAACGGGCTCGGGTGCTCGCCCGCCGCGACCAGACCGGCGAAATGCGCCATGTCGACCAGAAGGTAGGCACCGACCATGTCGGCAATGGCGCGGAATTTGGCGAAGTCGATCTGGCGCGGAATGGCGGAGCCGCCGGCGATGATCAGCTTGGGCTTGTGCTCCTTGGCCAGCGCCTCGACCTGATCGTAGTCGATCAGGCTGTCCTGCCTGCGCACGCCGTACTGGATCGCGTGGAACCACTTGCCGGACTGGTTCGGCGGCGCGCCGTGGGTCAGGTGGCCGCCGGACGCAAGGTTCATGCCCAGAATGGTGTCGCCGGGCTGGATCAGCGCCTGAAACACGCCCTGGTTTGCCTGGCTGCCGGAATTTGGCTGCACGTTGGCGAAGCCGCAGCCGAAGAGTTCCTTGGCGCGTTCGATCGCCAGAGTCTCGGCGACATCGACGAACTGGCAGCCGCCGTAATAGCGACGACCGGGATAGCCTTCGGCGTACTTGTTGGTCATGACCGAGCCCTGCGCCTGCATCACGGCTTTCGACACGATGTTTTCCGAGGCGATCAGTTCGATTTCGTCGCGCTGGCGGCCAAGCTCGTCGGTGATCGAGCCATAGAGTTCGGGATCGCGGGTGGAAAGGTCTTCGGTGAAAAAGCCGCTGTCGCGGATGGCGCCTGTCATGGAATCAACTCCTCGTGGGACTGGTGTTTCTGGGCAATGTCCTAGGGGAAGTCATACGGTGACGGAAGTTGAAAAGCGGCGTACGCGGCGATTTGCGCGACCCGCGGGCGTGTTTGGGGCTTGAGTTTCCCCTATCAACGCTAAAAATAGCTTTTCGGAAACAAATTCGGGACATTGAGCGAAAAAAATATTACGGACACTATATGGCCAAGAAGAAACTGAGCTTTGTCGCAAGCAGCGCATATGTGGCGCAAAATTCTCTGCATGTGCTGGAGGATATGTACGGTTCCGTGCCTCTGGAAGAGGCCGATATCATCGTGGCGCTCGGCGGTGACGGGTTCATGCTGGAGACCCTGCACAATACGCAACACCTGAGCCATCCGGTTTACGGGATGAACCGCGGCACGGTCGGATTTCTGATGAACGCCTATTCCGAGGCCGACCTGCACAAACGGCTGGAAGAGGCCGAAGAGGCCGTGATCCACCCGCTGCGCATGATCGCCGAATGCGCCGACGGCAGACGGTTCGAGGCGCTGGCGATCAACGAAGTGTCCCTGCTGCGCCACGGGCCGCAGGCGGCAAAGCTGCGGATTTCCGTGGATGGCAAGGTCCGGCTGCAGGAACTGGTCTGCGACGGGGCGCTGGTCTGCACGCCGGCGGGATCGACCGCATACAACTATTCGGCGCACGGGCCGATCCTGCCGATCGGGGCAGAGATACTGGCCCTGACCGCGATCGCGCCCTTCCGGCCGCGGCGCTGGCGCGGTGCGCTGTTGCCGATGTCGGCAAAGGTGCGCATCGACGTGCTGGAGGCGGACAAACGCCCGGTATCGGCGGTCGCGGACGCCAAGAACGCGCAAGAGGTTCTGTCGGTCGAGATTTTCAGCGCTCCGGACGTGGCGCACCGTATCCTCTTTGATCCGGGTCACGGTCTGGACGAACGGCTGATCCGCGAACAATTTGCCTGAGCGGCACTGGTTCTTTTTCGAAGGGCATGGCAAGAAGTAATGATGGGTCTCGATCTGAAAAAACAGCTGCAATACTGGTCCATCGGACTGGTGGTTCTGCTGGTTGCGATGTGGCTGCTTGGAAATGTGCTTCTGCCGTTTCTGGCGGGGCTGGCAATTGCCTATTTCCTGGACCCGACGGCCGACAAGCTGGAGGCGATGGGGCTGAGCCGGGTCTGGTCCACCATCACGATCATGCTGATCGCCGTTCTGGTCATCGTGCTGTTTCTGGTCCTGCTGATCCCGCAACTGGTGCAGCAGGCCGCCTCGCTGGTGTCCGCGATGCCGGACTATTTCCAGCAATTGCAGGCCTATCTGACGGGGCGGTTCCCTACGCTGCTGGATGAAGGGTCGGGCATCCGGCAAGGTCTGAGCAGTTTCGTCGCCGGAATGCGCGACAAGACCGGAGAGCTTGCGAATGCGCTGCTTGCGTCGGCCTTCAGCGTCGTCGATGCGCTGATCTTCATCGTCGTCGCGCCGGTGGTGGCGTTTTACATGCTGCTGGACTGGGACCGGATGGTGGCGACCATCGACGGATGGGTGCCGCGCGATCATCTGGAAACCGTCCGCCAACTCGCCCGTGAGATCGACAAGGTCCTGGCCGGATTCGTGCGCGGGCAACTGACCGTCTGCCTGATCCTCGGCGCGTTTTATTCCATTGCCCTGATGGTCGTTGGCCTGCAATTTGGTCTGATCGTCGGGTTGGTGGCCGGATTGCTGACCTTCATTCCCTATGTCGGATCAACCATCGGCGGCGTTTTGTCGGTCGGGCTGGCGGTCTACCAGTTCTGGGGGTCGCCGGAACTGATTGCGGCGGTGGCAGTCATTTTCGTCATCGGCCAGACGGTCGAGGGGAATTTCCTGACGCCGAAACTGGTCGGCTCTTCGGTGCAACTGCATCCTGTCTGGCTGATGTTCGCGCTGTCGGCTTTCGGCTCTCTGATGGGGTTCACCGGCATGCTTGTGGCCGTTCCGGTCGCGGCCTGCATCGGGGTCTTCTCTCGGTTCGGGTTGCAGCAATACCTGTCGGGGCGGCTCTACTTGGGCCATAGCAGCAGCAAGACGAAAAAGCAGAAAGACGGCGCGAATGGCTGACCAGCTGATCCTGGATTTTCCGGTCGAAACCGCGTTCGGCAAGTCGGATTTCTTCCGGTCGCCCGCGAACGCGCTGGCCATCGACATGGTGGAGGCCTGGGAAAGCTGGCCGGTGAACCGGCTGGTTCTGATCGGTCCGGAAGGCTCCGGCAAATCGCATCTGGCGCATATCTGGGCGGGCCTGTCCGGAGCCGACCTGTTTCCGGTCACGGGGATCGAAGCTCTGGACGCCGACGCGGTGACGCAGAGGGCGCTCTGTATCGAGGACGTGCACCTGATCGCCGGTGACATGGCGGCCCAGACCGCGCTGTTCCATATCCACAACTTCGCCCTGGAGCGCGGCACGCCGCTGATGATGACGGGCCGCGGTCCCGTGGCCGGCTGGGGATTGACGCTGCCCGATCTCAACAGCCGCCTGAGTTCGGCCGCGACCGTCGCGCTGGAGCCGCCTGACGACGCGCTGCTGGCGGCCGTCATGGTCAAGCAGTTCGCCGACCGCCAGAACGTGATCACGCCGGACCTGATTTCATATCTGGTTCTGCGGGTTGAACGATCTTTCACCGCGGCGCGCGATGTCGCAAGCGCGCTGGACGCCTATGCGATTGCCAACAAAAGACCGATAACGCGCCGGCTGGCGGCGGAGGTGCTGGACAATTCGGGGGCGCAGGGGGCATAGTTTTCCCAGAGGTGCCCATGCTGAAATCAATTGAAAAAATAAACGCGGACTTTCTCCGTTCGGAAGCCGGTCCGGGGATCGACTATACCGACATCGACCCGCATGGCCCTTCGCGTTTCATCAACCGCGAGATGTCCTGGCTGGCGTTCAACTGGCGCGTTCTGAGCCTGGCGAAGAAGCCGACGATCCCGCTGTTGGAGCGTTTGCGGATGTTGTCGATATCCGGCAGCAACCTCGATGAGTTCTATACCGTGCGGGTCGCCGGCCTGCGCGAACTGGTGCGCGGCGGCATCACCCATCCTTCGATCGACGGGCTGAGCCCGACGGAGCAATTGCGCCTGATCGACGCCGATGCCCGGCTTCTGCTGGACCGGCAGCAGGAAATATGGCTGGAACTCAAGGCCGAGATGGAGGCGGCGGGCATTACACTGCTAAGCCGGAGCGATCTGACCGCCGAGGACCGCAGGTTCCTGCTGGATGTCTTCACCGATCAGGTCTTTCCGGTTCTCAGCCCGTTGGCCATCGATCCGGCGCATCCGTTTCCGTTCCTGTCGACCGGCGGCCAGACCCTGGCGCTGCAATTGCAACGTGACAGCGACAAGCGGCCGTTGCAGGCCCTGCTGCCGATCCCGCATCAGATAGACCGGTTCATCACCTTGCCCGATACGCCGTCCGGCGGCCAGCGGCTGATCGTGCTGGAAGACGTCCTGCTGAAATTCATCGACCGGCTGTTTCCCGGCTACAGCATCAAGGGCCACTGTTCCTTCCGCATCCTGCGCGACAGCGACCTGGAGGTGGAGGAAGAGGCCGAGGATCTGGTGCGCGAGTTCGAGACCGCGCTGAAGCGCCGCCGCCGCGGAGAGGTCATCGTGCTGACCATCACCAGGGACGCGCCCGAGGCCCTGCGTTCGCTGGTGCTGCGCGAACTGAAGGTCAGGGAAGAGGACGTCGTCGAACTGGAGGGTATTCTGGGCGTCGGCGACCTGAGCAGCCTGATCCTGAATTCGCGGCGCGACCTGCAATGGCCGACCTTCACGCCGCGCATGCCGGAACGCGTGCAGGATTTCGACGGCGATATTTTCGCCGCGATCCGGCAAAAGGACATGCTGCTGCACCATCCCTATGAAACCTTCGATATCGTGGTCCGGTTCCTGCAGCAGGCGGCGCGCGATCCGGATGTGCTGGCGATCAAGCAGACGCTGTATCGCACATCGGCGCAGTCACCGATCGTCGAGGCCCTGTGTCTGGCCGCGGAAGAGGGCAAATCGGTCACCGCCCTGATCGAGTTGAAGGCGCGGTTCGACGAGGCCGCGAACATCCGCCAGTCCCGCATGCTGGAACGCGCCGGCGCCCATGTGGTCTATGGCTTCATAGACTTGAAAACGCACGCTAAAATCTCGACGGTCGTGCGGCGCGAAGGCAAGCAACTGGTCACCTATACGCATTTCGGAACCGGCAACTACCATCCCGACACGGCCAAGGTCTATACCGACCTGTCGTTCTTCACCTGTTCGAAATCGCTGGGGCAGGACGCGACCAAGGTCTTCAACTACGTGTCCGGCTACGCGCTGCCCGAGGGGCTGAAGAAGCTGTCCGTGTCGCCGATGAAGATGAAGTCCGATCTGCTGGCGCTGATCCGGAACGAGGCCGATCAGGTCGCAAAGGGCAACCCGGGCCGGATCTGGGCCAAGATGAACGCGATTATCGAGGAGGACATCATCGACGCGCTCTACGCCGCCAGTCAGGCCGGCGTGAAGATCGATCTGGTCGTGCGCGGCATCTGCGGTCTGCGGCCCATGGTGAAAGGCCTGTCGGAAAATATCCGCGTCAAATCCATCGTCGGCCGCTTTCTGGAGCATTCCCGGATCGTGTGTTTCGGCAACGGCGGCGGGCTGCCGTCCAGAAAGGCGCGGGTGTTCATTTCCTCGGCCGACTGGATGGGGCGCAATCTGAACCGCCGCGTCGAAAGCCTCGTCGAGATCAGCAACAGAACCGTTCACGCCCAGATCATGCGCCAGATCATGACCGCGAACCTCGCCGATCAGGAAAACAGCTGGGTGCTGATGCCGGACGGAACCTACATCCCGCATCAGCGCGAGGACAACGAGCGCCTGTTCAATTGCCACAGATTCTTCATGGAAAACCCGTCCCTGTCAGGCCGTGGAAAAGCGGGCGCCAAGGATGTTCCGGAGTTGATACACAGCTATGACGACGACTGAACTGCAAAAACCCGTTTCGGCCAAGACCCTCGCCTCGCTGGAACGGGTGGGCGTGATCGACATCGGATCGAACTCCGTCCGTCTGGTGGTATTCGACGGTGCGGCGCGGTCGCCGGCCTATTTCTACAATGAAAAGATACTCTGCGGACTGGGCAAGGGCTTCCGGATAACCGGCAAGCTGAACCCCGAAGGATACGTCCGCGCGCTGAGCGCGCTGCGGCGGTTCGGCAAGCTGGCCAAGCTGATGCGCCTGAATTCGCTGACCGCCATCGCCACGGCCGCCGTGCGCGATGCCGAGGACGGATCGAAGTTCTGCGCCGAGGTCAAGGAACAGACAGACATCACCATCCAGATCGCCAGCGGCAAGCACGAGGCGCGACTGTCGGCGCAGGGCATCCTGCTGGGCTGGCCCGAGGCGACGGGGCTGGTCTGCGACATCGGCGGTTCGTCGATGGAAATCGCGGAACTGAACGACGACGGCATCGGCCAGCTTGCGACCTCGCCGCTCGGGCCGTTGCAACTCGAGGGCCTGATCGGCGGAGAGAACTCCTGCGAAGAGGTGATCGAGGCCGAACTGATCAAGCTGACGCGGGGGTTCCGGCGGCCTTACGACAGGCTGTTTCTGGTCGGCGGATCGTGGCGCGCCATCGCAAAGCTCGACATGGCCTTCCGGTCCTATCCGCTGCATGTGCTGAACGAATATTGCGTGGGTCTCGATCACCTGCAGGGAACGCTCGACTGGATTGACGGGTTGACGGTGCCTGAAATGATCGACCTGACCGGCAGTTCGGAAACCCGGATGAGCCTTATCCCGCTGGCCGCGAAGGTTCTCAAGCAGGTGCTGGCGCGGATCGCGCCGAAGGAAATCTATTTTTCCAGCTATGGACTGCGCGAGGGCCTGTTGTACGAACGCATGCCGGACGAGGTGCGGCGGCTCGACCCGATGATGGAGGCCTGCCGCTACAGCGAGCAAAGCTCGGCGCGGTTTCCCGGATTCGGCGATCATCTGGCCGACTGGCTGACGCCGTTGTTCCCGGACGAGGCAGAGCACAGGCTGATCCGTGCGGCCTGCCTGCTGCACGATGTCGGCTGGCGCGCGCATCCCGACTACCGCGCCGACCTCAGCTTTGAGAACGCGACGCGGGCGAACCTCGGCGGGCTGGACCACCGCGGCCGTCTTATCCTGTCGCTGGCGCTGCATTACCGCTATGAGTCGGGCTCGCCGTCCGGGCTGTCGCAGACCATGTATTCCCTGCTGCCGGAAGCGGACTGGAAAATGGCGGAATTGCTGGGCCGGGCGATCCGGTTCGGGGCGCTGATGCCCGGACAGGACATGAAACCCCTGGGCCGCCTGACGCTGCTGGACGGCGTTCTGGGACTGGAACTGGGCGCGGCGGACAAGGACCTGTTCGGCGAAGTGGTTCAGAAACGCATGGATGCCGTCGCGAAAATGATCGGCGTTCCGGCGGAAATCAGTTACACGGAGGTCTAGCCGAACAGATCCTCGAACCGGCTATTCCAGTTCGCCGGGTCTTTGCCCAGGTCGAAACCGATCTTGTAGATCGCCCGCATATATTCCTTGTCGAACAGTTCCTTGCTCTCGCCCTCGAACGCGTTGGGCAGTAGCATGACACGCATGCTCAGCCCGTCACGCGCTGCCAGCGCGCCGACCTCCTTGATGTCTCCGATGCTCTGCGCCTTTACCAGCGTTTCGATGGTGCGTTCTGCCAGCGACAGCAGGCCGGTGCGCTGAGGCTCGTATTCCGGCAGCAATTTGTCATTGTAGATCAGCCAGATACGGTTTTGCTTCTTGCTCAGCCCCAGCCGACTAATGATGGTGCGCATCGGCACTTCGGGAGTGTAGACGAACACCTCTTTCGTGACGCCGCCATCGACGTGCAACTCGGTGTGCGTCGTCTGCCCGTCGGTCACGGTAAAGGTTACGGGCGTAAAGGCGATCGGAATGGCCGCAGAGGCCCACAAGACGTCGCGCACCAGTTTTCGCGCGGCAGGAGAGCGGTAATTCGCGATCTTGCCGATGTTCCAGATCACCGTTTCCGCGGCATCCAGATGGGTTGTGCCGACATAGAGGCGGCGGCCGGTCAGATACTCGTCGCCGATCCTGTCGATCATATCGTCCGTGAGTTCGCGTTTGATGACTTCGCGCAGGCGCCTTGTGTTGAACAGCGACCGGCCGTTGACAATGCCGGAGAAGAATTTCGGCTCCACCAGGTCGCGCGTGGTGGTTTCGGTGTAGAGCCGCGTGATGTTGGCGTCATATTCCGGCCCCAGAAAGGCAAACGGCGCGATCAGCGATCCGGTCGAGACGCCCGTCACGATATCGAATTTCGGACGCTTGCCGGACGCGGTCCAGCCGTTCATGACGCCCGCGCCGAACGCGCCGTCCGCACCGCCGCTGGACAGCGCCAGAATGTCGAGCCCGTTGCCGCTCTTGCCGATCGCGGGGCTGGCTTTCAAGATGCCTTCCACTTCCGCGATATATGTGTCCGGTGAAGTCGATCCGATGAAGCGAACGTCGGGAAAGCCGACCGGATAATAGGATTTGTAGGTCGCTTCGGGCGGGGCATCGCTTGAACGATCCCGCCCCGCGCAGGCCGCCAGAAACACCAGCAAGATCAACGAAAGGAGTTTCAGGCGCATAATCTCGTCAAATCTCGACTAATTCCGGTTCCCTGCAAGCCTATGCACAGTTGTGCGGTTGCGCAACAAAAACGAATAGCCTAGAGATTTGCAACGTGTTTTCAGGAGATTTGTCCAATGCGGATGTCGCGGTACTTTTTGCCAATTTTGAAAGAAACGCCCGCCGAGGCCCAGATCGTCAGCCACCGGCTGATGCTGCGCGCCGGAATGATCCGGCAGGCCGCCGCCGGCATCTATTCTTGGCTGCCGCTGGGATTCAAGGTGCTGCGCCGTCTGGAAGACATCGTGCATCAGGAACAGATCCGCGCCGGTCACAATCCGATGCTGATGCCGAC
>JBFIHV010000047.1:0-11399 GCA_041601595.1 Amylibacter sp.
TCCCGATCATCCCCTCGGCCGAACTGCCCTGATCAAACCGCCCCGGCCTCCGTCCGTCTTTCCGGCAATCACGTAACCTCCATGCGCCCCGTGGCGGGCTGCGGGCGGCCGCCGCAGTAACCCTCAGTGAACTCCGATATGTCAAATCTGCCGGCGGACCGGCTATGGGGGTTTTGTTGCGCCGCTCCGTCAAAGGTAGCCGATCACGCCGAGTTTCTCCAATCTCCGCTCCCTGGTTCGGTCGCGGTAAAAGGATTCGTTTCATGAGTAAACTTTCCCACTATATCTTTCGACGGGACAGCGGTGTCCTGATTGCTGCCCCGCAACTTCAGGCGGGTGGGCCGCTTTCAAATCCGCCCTTGATCGACAACCCGTACGAAGAAGAGATTACCGACCTGTACCGCTCCACGCGCAAGACGACCCTGGGAAACATGTTTGGCAGCAGGGAGGACTAGGACCGGGACGATACAGGCCGAAGAAGGTGCAGGACGCCAAGCCTTGGCAAGACCCGGGCAAACCGTTTCATATGGACACGGTTCGGCGTCTATGGTCTATGAACAAGGCAATCCAGCTACCCTGAATTTGAGGCATTAGCCAGTGCAGAACGGCATGACCCGACCCAAACGAAACCGTAAAGGAAGAGGTCCGCACCGAACCGCGTCCGCGATTTGCAGGCAGGAAACTTGCCTGGACAGGACCTGCTTTACGTGACCGGGCAACGGGCGGCATATATCGGTTCCACCGCACTCGTCAAAATTTTGGTGGAATCCGGCTCCACCCTGTCAATTCTCGTGATCGCAGGGACCTTGGGGCAAGAGGCGGTCGCGACCTACAGTGTCTGCCTCGCTGCGATCTGGCTGGCGTCGATCATTTTCTCCAACGGTGTTTCGGTCATGTTGCGCCGCAATTTCGTGCTGCATCCCGAAGTGCCCGCGCTGACAATATACCGGCGAGCTCAATCCGCTGTTTTCCGGTCGCCGCGCCAGTACCTCGTGACCGCAATCGCGCTGATTTTACTGGCTGGTTACATCGGTTGGACAATCGGCGCGGAAGGCGTGGTTTTAATGGGTCTGATGATTCCTCTTTTCGCCATCCTGTCGTTCCAGTCCATCAAGATTGAGTATCACAAGGCCGTTGGTCAGTCCGTCCGCGCCAGCTTTTTCGAGCCGGGGCTTCTGCATCTGGCCATTACCGGGCTGATCCTGGCGGCGACTTGGATGGGCACAAGGTCGCTCATCCCGATTTTTTCCGCCGGATTCGTCGGTTTCCTGGCCGTCGCGGTGTTTCTCGTCGCCTATATCTGGAACAAGAAGGCGGGCGACAGCGCGGTACGAACCACGAACGCCCAAAGGAAAATCCTTGCAAACACCCTCTTGATGTTCGTTTTCAGGAACGGTTTCCCTCTGTTTTTCGCCGCTTTCATGGCGATTGCGGATCTCGGACATTTCCGGACCGAGGAACGGCTGTTCTATTTCCTGCTGTTCTTCTACTTCTTGTTCGAAACTCTCGGAATGAAATCGGTGATCGCTGCCTATAGCGCCGAGAATAGTGCGACGGCACCGCGGTTTTACAGGCGATCCGTGGCGCAGCTTTTCTTACTCGGCCTTGTCGTCGCTCTGGCAATGTACGCCGCCCTGTCCAGTGAGGTGCTGGCAGGGGTTGTCGCTTATGATTGGACGGGAGACCTGACCCTGTTCATGGCGATTGCGACGCCGTTCTACTTCGTTACCTATTTCAACACGCTCGTCCTGAACCTTCTCGGGCATCACGGGTCGGTTATCTGGAGCGTACTGCTGGGGTCGGTGGCGTTTATTGCCGGCGCTTACATTCTTTATCCGCTGTTCGGGATCGACGGGGTTCGGACAGCCTATCTGGGCGGCGGAATTCTCAGCAGCGGCTTTTCCGGAGCGACCCTGCTCTATGTCCAGCGCAGCAGCCGCCCCGCTCCCGAAGCTGCCTCTGACCCCTGACCGACGGCGGGCGCGGCTGCCGGCTTTTTCCAATTGACGATCTTGTAAACACCGCTTACAAACAGGGCATGGGAACGTCACTCAAACTCAAGCGCGGCGACCTGCGAGATGCGCTGATCGATTATACGCTGGACGCTGCGAAGCAAGGCCATATCGAGGTCATGTCCCTGCGCAAGGCAGCCCGCGATCTGGGCGTTTCGTCCGGCGCTGTCTACCGCCATTTCGCGGACAAGGACAGCCTGCTGATGGAAATCGCGAATATGTCCAGCATGCGCCTGCGCGGCGAGTTCCATGCCATCCGCCCGGAAAACGATCCGGCAAGGTCCGTGGACCAGTGCATCGCCCGGGGCTTCGACTTCGTGAAGGCCTACGTCCGCTTCGCGCATGAGAACCCTGCCCTCTGGCGCATGATGTTCGGACGCATCGGGTTGATGTGCCGGGACGAAAACATGAGGAATCCCGACCTGATGCGCTATACGACCTTCGATGCGGTGATCCAGAACAATATGGACCTGTACCGGCTTGGCGCGATATCGCGTGAACCGAACATGGACGACCACCGTTACATGTGGTCGGCAACCCATGGCACGGCGGACCTGACCCAGTCGCGCGCCCGGCTCGACTCCGACTCCCTGGACAAGGTCTGCGAGGAAACGGCCAAGAGGAATTTCCGGGCGCTGGGGCTCGCGCTCGACTGAACGCCCGCCGAAGCCTCAGTGCGCCTCGGCCCAGTTGGCGCCCTGTCCGGCATCCACCGTCAGCGGAACATCCAGCTTGACCACGGGTTCGGCAGCGCCCTCCATGACATCGCGCACGACCTTGATGGTCTCTTCCACATCGGCCTTGGGGACTTCGAACAACAGTTCGTCATGCACCTGCAACAGCATCTTGGCCGGCAGATGCGCGATGGCCTCCGGCATCCGGATCATCGCCCGCCGGATCACGTCCGCCGCCGTGCCCTGTATCGGCGCGTTGATCGCGGCGCGCTTGGCGAAGCCGGCGCGCGGACCGCTGGCGTTGATCTCTGCGGTGTGAACCTTGCGCCCGAACAGGGTCTGGACATAGCCGTGCTCTTTGGCGAACGCGACAGTGTCATCCATATAGGCGCGGATACCCGGAAAGCGCTCGAAATAGGTGTCGATGAATTCCTGCGCCTCCTTGCGCGGAATGCGCAGGTTGCGCGCGAGCCCGAAACCGGAAATGCCGTAGATCACACCGAAGTTGATCGCCTTGGCCTTGCGCCGGATGCTCGGGTCCATGCCCTCGATCGGCACGTTGAACATCTGCGACGCCGTCATGGCGTGGATGTCCTTGCCCTCCAGAAACGCCTGTTTCAGCGCGTCTATCTTGGCGATATGAGCCAGAATGCGCAGTTCGATCTGGGAATAGTCGAGCGACAGCAGAACGTTGCCTTCGTCCGCGACGAACGCCTCCCTGATCCGGCGGCCCTCCTCCGTTCTGACGGGAATATTCTGCAGGTTCGGATCGGTAGACGCCAGCCGCCCCGTGCTGGAACCCGAGATGATATAGGACGTATGCACCCGCCCGGTATCGGGATTGATATGGGTCTGCAGCGCGTCGGTGTAGGTGCTTTTCAGCTTTGAAACCTGCCGCCAGTCCAGCACCCTGGCGGGAAGCTCATGCCCCTCCGCCGCGAGGTCCTCCAGCACGTCGACCCCTGTGGCGTAGGCCCCGGTCTTGCCCGTCTTGCCGCCTTCCAGCCCCATCTGGTCGAACAGGATCTCGCCCAGTTGCTTTGGCGATCCGACATTGAAGGTGGTTCCCGCCAGTTCGTGGATTTCGGCTTCGAGCCGCGCCATGGACTGCGCGAAGGCATTCGACATGCGGCTCAGGTGATCGCGGTCGACCTTGATGCCGGTCATTTCCATCTTGGCCAGCACCGGTATCAGCGGACGCTCCAGCCCTTCGTAGACACGCGTCACCTGTTCCGCATGCAGGCACGGCTTCAGCAACAGCCAGAGGCGCAGGGTGATATCGGCGTCCTCGGCGGCGTATCTGGTCGCCTCGTCGATCGGCACGCGGTCGAAGGTTATGGCGGACTTGCCCGACCCGAGCAGCGGCTTGATCGGGATCGGCTTGTGATCGAGATAGCGTTCCGACAGGGCGTCCATGCCATGCCCGTGCAAACCGCCATGCAGAGCGTAAGAGATCAGCATCGTGTCGTCGACCGGGGCGATATTCACCCCGTAGCGGGCGAATATCTTGGCGTCGTACTTCATGTTCTGGCCGATCTTCAGGATCGCCTCGTCCTGCAGAACTGGTTTCAGAATCTTCAGCGCCTCGTCCTGCGTCATCTGGCCTTCGGCCAGCTTGGAACCGCCGAACAGGTCGTCGTCGCCCAGCTTGTGGATCAGCGGGATATAGCAGGCCTCGCCCGCCTGGACGCACAGGCTGATGCCGACCAGTTCGGCCACCATTTCATCAAGCGCGGTGGTTTCGGTATCGACCGCGACCCAGCCCCGCGCGCGGATGCGATCCACCCAGACCCGCAGCGCCTTGGCATCGCGCACCGTTTCATACTTGCCCGTGTCGAACGGCACGACCGCCGCCGTGACCTGCCCGCTGTCGGCGAAGGGAGTATCTTCGGACTGCTCCCTTTCAGGGATAGCGGGCGCCTCGACCCCCAGTTTCGCCGCGATCCGGCCGGTCAGGGTCCGGAATTCCATATCGGCGAGGAATTTCAGCAGAACCTCGGGCACCGGTTCGTGGAACTCCAGCGACTCGAGCGAGAAATCCAGATCCATATCGGTTTTCAGGGTCACCAACTCCCGGCTGGTCCGGATCTGGTCGGCGAAATTGATCAGGACCTCGCGCCGCTTCGGCTGCTTGATTTCGTCGGCATGCGCCAGCAGGGTGTCCAGATCGCCGTATTCGTTGATCAGGAGGGCGGCGGTCTTGATCCCGATGCCGGGCGCGCCGGGAATGTTGTCGACGCTGTCGCCCGACAGGGATTGCACATCGACCACCTTGTCCGGCCCGACGCCGAATTTCTCCTCGACCTCTTCGGGGCCAATGCGGCGGTTCTTCATCGGATCGACCATTTCGACACCGCCGCCGACCAGTTGCATGAGGTCCTTGTCGGAAGAGACGATCGTCACCCGCCCGCCGGCATCGCGCGCTTGCGCGGCCAGCGAGGCGATAATGTCGTCGGCCTCGAAGCCCTCGATCTCGATGCACGGCAGGTTGAAGGCCCGCGTCGCGTCGCGGATCAGGCCGAACTGCGGCACCAGATCCTCTGGCGGCGGCGGCCGCTGCGCCTTGTACTCGGGATAGATATCGTTGCGGAAAGTCTTGCCCTTGTGATCGAAAATAACGGCAACATGGGTCGGCGCGTCGGAACCCTTCTGGTCCTCGACCATCTTGAAAACCATGTTGCAGAACCCGCTGATCGCCCCCACCGGCAGGCCGTCCGATTTCCGCGTCAGCGGCGGCAGGGCGTGGTAGGCGCGAAAAATATAGCCGGAGCCGTCTATCAGTTCCAGATGGTGGCCCTTGCCGAATTTGCTGTCTGTCATAACGCGTCCCGATGCTATTCTCTGGGGCACAAACTAGAGGACCGGCGCGGCCATTGCGATAGTCTTTTTGCGGTTTTCGACAGGTGAACTGTGATAAGAAGTGAAATTATAAAGGCGCCGTTGGAGGAGACGAGCCCCATGCGGTTCATACCGGACGGCCCGAAGGACGGGCGCGTGATCCTGTTGACACTCATCCTCGCGATGACCGTTTACCTCGCCATGGTCTTCGGCACTCTTGCGCAACTGGAGCGTATCGCCGGGGCCAGGCCTTTCGACCTCAGGCCGGCAGGCTATTCCCTTGATGACGCCGCCACCTTCATCGCCGCGTTGGGTGAGGACGGCCGGCATCTGTATCTTTGGCGGCAAATCCCGCTGGATACAATTTATCCCGCCCTTCTGGCCCTGTGGAGCGCCGGGGCGATCCGCTGGTTTTCCAGAACATTCCGGCCTGCGCCGAGGCGCTGGTTCGGCGCGGCGGCTTCTCTGGCCTTTGTCGCGGCCCTGTTCGACTATCTGGAAAACATCCTGATCCTGTGGATGCTGAACACCGCCCCGGACCTGATCCCGGCGGTCGTCAGGGCGGCCAGCCTTGCCACGCTCGCGAAATCAGGCTCTACCACCGTCGTTTCCACGGCCGTCCTTCTGTCGATGGTCGCCTATCTGATCACCCGCATTCGGCGGCGGTGACACGCCGCGGAATTTCCGGCGTTCGGGCGTGATCTCAATGCCCCGAACCGGAGCCTTCCTTGATCACGTACTTGCAGTCGCAATACGGGCATTCGACCCAACCGTGTTCCTGCGGGATTTGCAGCCAGACGCGGGGATGCTCGCCCTTCCCGTCACAGGCGACGCGGTATTCGGTGACTTCGACGACTTCGGGTGCTTCTGTTGCCATGGCGAACGCTCCTTTGAAACACGTTGACTGGTCTTGGTTTTAGCCCCATGTAGTCAGACCTGCAATAACAAGCTGTGCCCGCGTGTGAACAGGCCGCAGCCACGGATCGCCCGGATGACCGAGAACGCAATCGAAATACGCGCTTTGCGAAAGACCTATGCCGGTTCGGCCAGGTCGGGACCGAAAGAGGCGTTGAAGTCCATTGATCTGGACATTCCCAAGGGCTCGATCTTCGGCCTGCTCGGGCCGAACGGGGCAGGTAAATCGACGCTGATCAATATCATGGCCGGTCTGGTCACCAAGACCTCCGGCTCCGTGAAGATCTGGGGATTCGATCAGGATGCCAGCCCGCGCCAGTCGCGGCTGTCGATCGGCGTGGTGCCGCAGGAGCTGAACCTCGACGCGTTCTTCACGCCGCGCCAGTCGCTGAACGCGCAGGCGGGTCTGTACGGCGTGCCGCGCCGGCAGCGGCGCACCGACGAGATTTTGGAAGCGATCGGGCTGACGGACAAGGCGGACGCCTATTCCCGCACCCTGTCGGGCGGCATGCGGCGGCGGTTGCTGCTGGGCAAGGCGCTGGTGCATGACGCGCCGGTCCTGGTGCTCGACGAGCCCACGGCGGGCGTCGATATCGAACTGCGCCAGACGCTCTGGGCCTATATCCGCGAGTTGAACGCTCAGGGCAAGACGATCATCCTGACCACGCATTACCTGGAAGAGGCCGAACAGATGTGCGACCGGATCGCGATCATCGATCAGGGCCGGATCGTGGCCGAGGACGATACCGACAAGCTGATCACCGGAACGGGCGCCAAAACGTTGGTGATCCATCCGGCGGCACCGGTTACCGGCGACCTGCCGCAGGTGAAAGGCGTGACCGTGGATCGCAGGGCTGACGGCGCGCTTGCCTTCGGCTACCTGCAATCAATGCACAGCGCACAGGATATCCTCGACCTGGTCGCGACGGCCGGGATCGGGATCGCGAACCTTGAAACCGAAGAGCCGAACCTGGAGGAAGTGTTCCTGCAACTGACCTCGGCGCGGGCCGAAACGCCCTAGTCCGCGCGTTCGACCAGACGGCCCAGCCTGCGCCCGCCAAGGATATGCACGTGCAGATGCGGAACATCCTGCATGCCATGCGCGCCGGAATTGCTGAGGATCCGGTATCCGGTTCCATCGTGGCCCTCGTCCGGGTTCAGGCCCAGACGCCCGGTCACCTGCGTGATCGCGCGGTTGAAATCGACGATTTCTTCCTCTGACGCCTCGGCCATGAAATGGTCGAAATTCACATAGGGCCCCTTGCAGACCACCAGCACGTGCACCGGCGCCTGCGGCGCGATATCGCAGAAGGCCAGCGCGTGATCGGTTTCAAGAACCGTGTCGTTGGGAATTTCCCCGCGCAGGATTTTCGCAAAGATGTTTTCGCTGTCGTAAGTGTAAGCCATTGTTTCTGTCCCTTGCCCGGCCGCAGCCTCAGTTCAATCCGTGTTTGGCGAACAGCGCCTTCAGGTCGGCGCTCGGCCGCGCCCCGATATGGTCTATCACCTCACCCGCGGCGACGCAGCCCATCCGCGCGTTTGTCAGCATGTCCCGCCCGTTGACCAGACCGTGCAGAAATCCCGAAGCGAACAGGTCGCCGGCACCGGTCAGGTCAACGATTCTGGTCGCGGCCGCCGGCGCATGATAGCGCTCTCCGCCGGTCAGAACAAACGCGCCCCTTGCGCCTACGGTGCAGACCACAAGGTCGACCTCCTGCTCGGCCCGCGCCATCGCGACCTCCAGCGTGTCGGTCTGGTACATCGCCGTCATCTCGTGTTCGTTGCAGAACAGCAGGTCAACGTGGTCGCGGATCATGTCGCGGAAAGCGTCGCGGTGACGGTTCACGCAGAAAGGATCGGACAGGGTGATGGAGACTTTGCCTCCGGCCGCCTTGCAGGCGCCGATCGCCTTGGCGAAGGCGGCGTGGCTGTCCGGCCCGTCAAAACGGTAGCCCTCCAGATAGAGCCATTCCGCGTCTGCCATCAGCGCCGCGTCGATATCCTCGGGGCCCAGATGCTCGGACACGCCCAGATAGGTGCTCATCGAGCGTTCGCTGTCCGGCGTCACCAGCACCATGCAACGGCCGGTTTCATGGCCGCTGTCGCCGTTGGCCCGCGGCGTATCGTAATGCGCGCCCTGCGCCCGCATGTCGTGGGCGAAGATATTTCCGAGCTGGTCGTCGCGCACCTTGCCGACATAGGCCGTGCGCCCGCCCAGCGCGGCGATGCCCGCGATGGTGTTGGCCGCCGAGCCGCCGGAAACTTCGGTGGCCGGACCCATCTTCCCGTAAAGCTCCGACGCGCGGCCCGTGTCGATCAGTTGCATGATGCCCTTTTCGACGGCGTTATCGGTCAGGAAATCGTCATCGCAGTGCGAAAGGACGTCGACCAGGGCGTTCCCGACGCCCACGACCTGATAGGATTTGCTCATAATGTCTTCTCCTCGAACGGGCACAGGTCCTCGATTATACAGTTCGCGCAAAGCGGCTTGCGCGCTTTGCAGATATAGCGGCCGTGCAGGATCATCCAGTGATGCGCGTGCTGTTGGAATTCCACCGGCACATGGTCCTCGATGGCGCGTTCGACCTGTAACACATCCTTGCCGGCGGCCACTCCGGTGCGGTTGCCGAAGCGGAAGATATGCGTGTCCACCGCCTGCGCTGGGTATTTGAACCAGATGTTCAGCACCACGTTGGCGGTCTTGCGTCCCACGCCGGGCAGGCTCTGGAGCGCAGCGCGGGAGGACGGCACTTCGCCGCCGTAGTCCTCCACCAAAATCCGGCTCAGCTTCATGACATTGTTGGCCTTCTGCCGGAACAGGCCGATGGTCTTGACATGCTCCGTCAGACCCTCCAGCCCCAGGTCCAGCATCTTCTGCGGCGTGTCGGCGATCCTGAACAGCGCCGCTGTCGCCTTGTTCACGCCTACGTCGGTCGCCTGTGCCGACAAGGCGACCGCCACCAGCAGGGTATAGGCGTTGATATGGTTCAACTCGCCCTTCGGTTCCGGGTCGCTGTCGCGGAACCGGCTGAAGATTGCGTGCATCGCGTGATAGTCGAGTTGCTGGGCCATGCGCCCGTATTTGGCACAGGCTTTCGGCCTTGCCAAGCCCGCTGCGCCCGACCCGGACGAATTCGCAAGAATCGGGTGGCGGCGATCCTTGGCTTGCGCCATGATTTGGGCATGGAACAGACAAGCTATCACTATCAGGTCATTGCCCGCGCCATCGACTACATCGGCGACACGCGGACGGCTCAACCCGGACTGGAGCAGGTTGCCGAAGCCGTCGGCATGTCACCGGCCCATTTCCAACGGGTGTTTTCGCAATGGGTCGGGGTCAGCCCGAAACGGTATCAACAATACCTGACCCTCGGTCACGCAAAGGACCTGCTGCAGAACCGGCACACGGTGTTCGATGCCGCGCTTGAAACCGGCCTGTCCTCGCCCTCGCGTCTGCACGACCTGTTCTTGACGTGGGAGGCGATGAGCCCCGGCGACTATGCCGCCAAGGGCGCCGGTCTGACGATTTCCTATGGCTGGCGCGCGTCACCCTTCGGACCGATGCTGGTGATGGCGACGGATCGCGGCATCTGCGGCCTGGCCTTCGCCGCCGACACCGGCGAAACGGCCGCGCTGGAAGACATGCGCGCGCGCTGGCCCGAGGCGCATATCGTGGCCGATGACCGCACGATCGAAGAATTCGCGGGCGACCTGCTGTCAGGCGAAAGCCCGACGCATCTGCACCTGATCGGCGCACCATTCCAGATCAAGGTATGGGAGGCCCTGCTAGCCGTTCCCGCCGGCCATGTCACGACCTATGGCGATATCGCGGCGCATATCGGGAACCCTAAAGCCGTGCGCGCGGTCGGCACCGCCGTCGGACGGAATCCGATCAGCTGGCTGATCCCGTGCCACCGCGCGCTGCGAAAATCCGGTGCCTTGGGCGGTTATCACTGGGGCCTGCCGGTGAAACGGGCGCTGCTGGCGTGGGAAAGCGCCAGATCCGACGCCGGTATTGAAACAATTCTTGAAAAATCGGACTGAAATCCGGCATTATCTCGCCTACATTGATGTATGTTAGTGTTCCCGCTTGAACCGTTTGATTTAATAGCCACATGATACGAGAACAACTTAACTAGAGGCAGACCAATGCTTACAGTAAAACTACCGCTGGCTGTGATGACAGCCGCTTTCGCTTTAACCGCCTGCGTCGAACCCGGTGAAAAGACCCGCCAAGGCGCCCTGACCGGCGCTGGCCTGGGCGCAGTTGCCGGTGCCGTACTCGGCAAGGGTAGCCGTGGAGACGAGATCGTCAAAGGCGCTGTCATCGGCGGCGTACTCGGGGGCGCCATCGGCAACCGTCTGGATGCGCAGGAACAAGCGTTGCGCGGCTCCATCGGTAGCAGCGGCGCGTTGATCGTGAACACCGGCAGCCAGTTGATCGTGACCCTTCCGGAGTCCATCACGTTTGAAACCGACAGCACATACGTCCGGCCTTCGGTTCAGACGACGCTTACGAAGCTGGCGAACAACCTGAACGAGTACCCGAACACGACGGTCGACGTCGTCGGCCACACCGACAATGTCGGGGCCGAGAGCTACAACCAGGACCTGTCGGCGCGCCGTGCGGCTGCCGTCAGCGGCATCCTGATTCGCTCCGGTGTCAGTTCCAGCCGGATTCGCACCTATGGCCGCGGCGAACGTGACCCGATCGCGACGAACCTGACCCCCGAAGGGCGTGCGCAAAACCGTCGCGTCGAGATCATCATCGTCCCGAACTAGTAAGCCGGTCCTTTACTTTAAATTTTTACAGGCCGCCCCTTCGGGCGGCCTTTTTCTTTGTCTTGTGCGCCCTAAGTTTTGGTAATAAGATTTTACCAGTACTTGATGGATAGCGCATGCCGTTTCAAAAAATAAACCCCGAACGCGTCTCTGACAGCGTCGTAAAACAAGTCGAACA